>NZ_JBHFQH010000014.1:0-120756 GCF_041949995.1 Virgibacillus sp. JSM 102003 | reverse complement strand
AAATACACGTAGACTCCTGTGGGAGCTTGCGCCTAGATGAGACTACGCAGTGACGTAGGAGCAAGGAGGCTCATCAGCCGCCCTTGGTGCGCGAAGTGTATTTCCGGAGCGGTGTCATAGCACTCAGCATGTTAGTTCGCAGTTTATATCTAATCTGTAAAAAATCCGAACTAATTCGAATTCTATTTCAAGAATTTGAATCATAGTTCGGATTTTACTTTGACTTAAATACTTTTGTCCCAGCTAAATTTTTTAATAGTTTCCTAATTCACTATGCGGTGCTTGGATAATCACTGGGCTCTTAGCAGGATCCAGCCATTTTAATATCGAAACCATGTTACTCTGGGATACCCCTGTACATCCTAATGTATGTCCGTTTGCTACATGGAAGAATATTGCGCTTCCTGCTCCAGGCGTTCTTTGGGTATTATAATTTATTACAAAACCATAGGTATATGCTGAGATATCCATGTTTTCAGCGCTATTCCACTGACCTTGCGTTTCTTTTTTGGATTGCCAAGTATTATAAAGGCTTGATTTTGGATCATCTACCCACACATCATCCGGGGTTATAGGTTTAAAAGGTAGCTTTGTTCCCGGGTTACCATTACGTCCAAAGGCATTTCCTATCGAATACTTTCCTCGTGGACTTTTTCCATCTCCTTCTGTCTTTGCTGAAGCAAAACCATTTTTGCCAATGAAACCAGGGATTGATAAGATTCTTTTCCATGAACCATTTGCATTCCGTTCAAATGTCTGAATATGTACTGAGCTAGTACCATACCCTTTAGAGGTAACTAAAATTAGCTGATTGTTTGCATCAACTGTATTCAGTTTGTCCGCATCATTTTTTGGTAGGGGTGCAGGTTCAGTTTTTTCGGTTTCTTTATTTTTCTTGGTGGATTGAGAATTTTTTTGATCCTCTGAAGGACTTTGACCTGATGTCTTTGATGATGAGGAAACTGGAGTAACTTTTTTATCTGATAAGTATTTGCCATTGACGTAGCCAGAAAGGTTGTCGCTGGAAACCTTGACCCACTGATTTGATGATCCGTTTTTGGTCTTTAAGGGTTCATTTATTGCTGCTATGCCAACAATGTTATGTTGAGTCCCAGGACCTGATCTGACATTTAACTCAGACACTGCTACATAGTTTGTGGTATATGAAGTAGTCTTCGTTTTAGTCTTTTTAGATTGCGTATTTTCTTTTTCTTTGTTTATTGATTTATCATTTACCTTTTCAGGGAATTCAACAAACGATTTTTTTACTTTTTGAATTTCTGTTGTTTTGTGTGCGGTTGCTTTAACTTGTACTGAGTCTGTTTTGCTCTCATTAACAGTTATGAGTAAAATGAATGCAGTTAGAGATAGTAGAAATACTCCTAAGATAAAATGTTTTTTTTTTTGACACAGAAATCTCCCCTCCAAAATTTATTGTAGTATATCAATAGTATACAAAAATAAATGTTAGATAGGAAGAATTTGGTGACAAAATCTGAATTTATATAAACAGATAAACAAACAATACTGACACTGTAACAGAGCTAACTACATAACCTGCTGCGAGCCAATATCTTTTCTCCATTATAAGGTGAAGTGTTTCGTTTCCGAACGTAGAAAATGTAGTGTACGCCCCGCAGAAGCCAATTCCCAAAAACATCCATAACCATTCTGAAATGCTATTATCTGTATAAAATCGAAGTAGTAAAGCCAAAAGAATTGACCCAGTTATGTTAGCAGTCCAGGTTCCAATCAGGCGTTTTTTTGTTTTTAAGGAAATATAATAACGAGTAATGCTGCCAAGAAACCCACCGAGTGCAACTAGAAGCATACTCATAATGTCACCCGCTTTTTAAGTGCCAGCTTGAACCCAAAATAACAAAACAGCAGTCCGCCCAAAATACTTAGTACTATATAGCTACCAGCTAAAAGAATGCTAATATCTGACAGTTCTACCGTTTCAACTGCGAAAGTGGAAAATGTCGTAAATGCACCAATCATCCCTGTTCCAAGAGCTGCAAATACTTCTGGGCTCAGGGTACGCTTAATTGAATCATGATGAAGTAAGAAGCTGAGCAGAAAACATCCAAGCAGATTAGCAATTAAAGTAGCATAGGGAAATCCAGAGTTTGTCCAAAATAAAATAGAGATTCCGTATCTCCCAGTGGCTCCCACCATTCCACCGATACCAACTGCTAAATAAATTTTCATGAATTATGCATCCTGACAAACTGGACATAATCCGTATATTTCAAATTTATGTCCTTCAATTTCATAGTTTCCAAGTGATTTCTGCACTTCATTCATTGGACATACATCGATTTCTTTTGTTTTGCCGCAATCTTTACAAATAAAGTGGTGATGGTGATGATGGGTACATGAAATTCTGAAATGTTTTTCACCATTAAGTTCAGTTGTTTCCAGAATGCCAACCTCGTCAAATAAATGTAAATTGCGGTAAAGGGTGTCAAAGCTTATTCCTTTATATGTGGGTTCCATGTGCTGAAGCAAATCTTTTGCAGTGCGATAGCCATCAGCCTCATCAAGATAAGCTAAGATGTCTTTACGTTTAGCAGTAGTTTTATAGCCTCGGTTTTTAAGTTTTTCCAGTGATTCCTCTAACTTCATTTGACTTCCCTCGCTTTTTTCGGAGTATGCGTAAAACGTTTCAACCCAATTGAAAGCAGTAAAATAATAATTGCCACAACAACAATTGTACCACCTGGCGGAATGCTGAAATAATAGCCGGATATTAAACCTATGATAACAGCTAGCTCACCGAAAACAATGGAAAATGTAATCATTTGCTTAAAACCACGAGCAATTCGCATGCTTGCTGCAACAGGTAATGTCATTAATGCTGATACTAGTAAGACACCAACAATTCGTATTGATGCGGCAATTACTAATGCAGTCAGAACAATAAAAAGTAAATGAATCCGTTTGGAATGAATTCCTGAGACGATTGCATGTTCTTCATCAAATGATAGGGTGACAAGTTCTTTATAAAATAACCGAATCACTAGAATGATAATAATAGAAATAGCCAGGATAGAATAAAAATCATTTTGACTTACTGCAGATACAGATCCAAATAAGTAATTGAAAAGCTCTGTATTAAAGCCGTCTGCAAGTGAAATGAATATAACACTTAGACCAACGCCACCAGATAGGATAATCGGAATAGCCAGTTCCTGATATGCCTGATAAACGCCTCGAAGCTTTTCAATAAAAATTGAACCAAGTACGGAAAATGCCATCCCACTGTATAGTGGGGTGATAAGTCCAGCTGCGAACTTTTTTTCTATTAATAGTCCAAATGCAATCCCTGCTAAAGTTACATGTGATAATGCATCAGCTATTAGGGAGAGGCGCCGGACGACAATGAATGTACCAAGCAATGGCGCAATGATTCCAATTAGCAATCCGGTTAAAAAAGTGTTTCGTAAAAAATCATATTGAAAAAAATCAGCTAGCATAATCTTCCCCCCAACGTTAATGATCGTGTGTAACTATATTTACTGGATGACCGTAGAATTGTGATAAATCTTTTTCTGTTAACGACAAATATTCTTCAGATTTTCCATGAAAATGCAACGTTTTGTTCAAGCAAACAATATCTGTAGCATGCTCAGTCATTGTTCCGGTATCATGTGTAACAAGAAGTAGGGTAATGTTCCGGTGGTTGTTTAACTGATGTAACAGATCGTAAAATCGCTGGACATTCTCATAGTCGACACCAACAGTAGGCTCATCCAGAATCAGTAATTCCGGATCACTGACTAATGACCGGGCTATAAATACACGCTGCTGCTGGCCGCCTGAAAGATTTCCAATATTTTCATAAGCATATTCTCCCATACCTACTTGATCAATCGTATCCAGGATTTTCTTTTTATGTTTCGTAGTGAAAAACTTGAAGTAACCTACTTTCGCTGTTAATCCCATTGAAACGACTTCAAAAACCGTTGCTGGAAATCCCTTGTTGAATGAATTAGATTTTTGAGATACGAAGCCGATTTTATCCCATGATTTAAACTTATCAATAGGCTGGCCGAAAAGGTCAATGGAACCAGTGTCAGGTTTTAGGAGACCAAGAATGAGTTTTACCAGCGTTGTTTTTCCTCCACCATTTGGACCTACCAACCCCATGAAAGCACCTTGAGGAATTTCAAAATTTATACTGTTCAGGACGCATTTGCTTTCATAAGCATAGTTAAGATTTATCATCGATACGACTGGTCTGTTCATCTGTGATACCTCCTATTTAGTGGCCTTATCGAGTACTTGAAGGTTTTTGTTCATGATAGATAAATAATTTGCATTATTCTTCATATCCTCTTCATTTAAAACGGAAAGGTTATGAATATACAATGCCTCTGCACCTATTTGATCCTGTATAATTTTAGAAACATCATCAGAACCATTTTGTTCAAAAATAACATAATCCAACTTTTTCTCTTCTGCCAGGTCGATAATTTCGGTTAATTCCTTTTGTGAAGGTTCGTCACTTGAAGACAAACCACTTATAGCAATTTGCTCGATGCCATAACGTTCTTCCCAATACCCGTATGCTGCATGCGATACAAGAATTTCCTTATAATCCTTTGGTTGTAGTGTTTCTTTAAATCGGTTATCTAATGCTACTAGATCCTTTTTCAGGGCATTAAAATTTTGCGTATACACCTGTTTGTTTTCAGGATTCATTTCGGTAAGCTTATCCTTAATATAACCGGACATTTCAATCATGCGCTTTGGGTCCAGCCAAATGTGCGGATTAACGTCACCATGATTATGTTCTGCATGTTCACTTTCTTCTTTATGATTTTTCTCGTCATGATTTTTCTCTACATGAAATAATTCTTCATTTGCACCCAGTTCAATCATTTTTACATCCTGTGAATCAAGTGCAGCTGCTGCAGCTTCAGCAAAGCCTTCCATCCCAGCACCAAGGTATATGAACGCATCTCCATCCGCAATAGTAGTCATTTCCTTGGAGGTAGGTTCATATGTGTGCGCATCAACCCCAGGCGGATAAATGGACTTAGCATTAACTTCTTCTCCACCGATTTGTTCAACAGCGTATTGAATCGGGTATATGGAGGTGAATATAGTTATATTATGGTTATTTGCGGATTCAGAGGAAGAAGGTGAACATCCTGTCGCAATGATTCCTATAATTGTAAGTATGATGATGCCAGTATGATGTATTTTCATGAATATTAAATCCCCTCGTCGTTATTAATCGCTACTATATATTATCGTAATCATTACGATTTGTAAATAAGAATGATTACGATTAATAAAAATTATCCAAAGGACAGTTAATATATTGTCAAGTAATTGAAAGAACAAAGGTTAAAAGTTATTATATTAGTATAGGACAATTATCCTATACTAAATTTTTTACTTAATACTACTTCTAATTTTCTCAATTACAAGGGGTTATTAACTTGCAGACTACGTTAGGTGTAAGAGGAGTGACATGTGGACTCTGGGGACGGATCAGCAACTATCAAGCTTTGCTCCAAAGTATGAGTGGTTCTAGGAAAGTAAGTTGCGCTATCTATAACGAGAAGCAGTGTTTTAATATATATGCTTATATTCTCGCGGAAACCAGATTTATTATCCATTATTAGGAGAAGAAACGACATAAATCGTTTATTTTCGCCAAATAAGGCTGAAATTACTCATAAAAGGTAAAAAATAATACTCTTTTTAGTAAATACATGATATGATATAAATTATGCACAGAATATAGTAATATAGAAAATTTTTTTAGTTGGGGGTAATCAGCGTGGAACAACTTATGCGTAACTTCTTCTTATTTTTATCAAAAAATAAAACGCTTACAAAATTAGCAAAAAAATACGGGTTTAAATTTGGCGCATCCCGTTTTGTTGCAGGTGTTGATATAGACCATGCAGCAAGAAAAATCAAGGAAATAAATGATGATGGATTTGTTGTTACAATTGATCATCTTGGTGAGTTTGTCGATAATGAACAAGAGGCTAAGGAATCTGCTAATGAATGCATTAATGCGATTAAAAAAATTGCAGATAGAGGTCTGGATTCTGAGCTGTCACTAAAACTGACATCACTGGGACTTGATATATCAGAAGAATTAGTAATGGATAGTTTGCGAAAAATTCTAGAAGCAGGTAAGCAGCATAATGTTACCGTGACAATTGACATGGAAGACTACGAACGTTGCGGCAAAACATTGGATATTTTCAAAGAATTGCGAAGTGAGTATGAGAATGTTGGTACAGTCCTTCAGGCGTATTTGTATCGCACAGAAGAAGATTTACAAGATCTTAACGAATACGATCCGTACCTGCGTCTTGTAAAAGGTGCATATAAGGAATCTCCTGAAGTTGCTTTTCCGGATAAGAAGGACGTTGATGAAAATTATAAAAAGCTTATTAAAATCAATTTATTAAATGGTAATTATACTGCGGTTGGAACACATGATGATGCAATTATAGATTACGTTAAAGAACTGGAAAAAGAACATAATATTCCTCGTGATCAATTTGAGTTTCAAATGCTGTTTGGCATTCGGATTGAATTACAGAACAGACTGCGAAAAGAAGGATATAAAATGCGCGTATATGTGCCATACGGTAAAGACTGGTACGGTTACAACATGCGTCGCCTGGCAGAACGCCCGGCAAATGTAATGTTTGTCCTAAAAGGTATCTTTAAAAAATAATAGTAACATTTTATCCCCCGATTCAGAGAACGGGGGATTTGTCTTGCCATTATTAAAACTTCTGTCCATAATATTTATCCAGCGAGAATCCTCGTCCCAGTACTTCTGATGCATCAAGGAATATGACAAAGGATGTGGGTTCTTCTTTTTGCAAGGTTCGCTTCAGTTGAACTGCTTCCTGTTGTTCCGTAACACAAAGAATCATTGTTTTATTTTCATTTGAATAGCCGCCTATTGTTCGGACTTTAGTTAACCCACGATCTATCCGTTCTCCAATAAGACCTTGGATTTTATCTTCATTTTCAGTGATAATCAAAATTAATTTGGATGCTGATGTGCGCAATTGAACGATATCGATTGTTTTACTTGTAACATAAATGCACATTAAGGCAAATAGTGTAAGTTCGAGATTAAACACGATAATAGAAGAAACAACAACAAATCCATCGACAATTAACTGAGAGTAACCACTTGATAATCCAGTGAATTTCTTTACAACCTGAGCGATTGCAGCAGTCCCGCCAGTTGATCCATTTCCTTTATAAACGGTACCAAGACCAGCACCCAAAACGATACCACCGTAGATTGCACCTAATAGGGGGTTGCTAATCGTGAAAGGAAAATCTGCACTTAGAAAAATAACAAAAGGCACCCAAAATGTTCCTAATAATGTTTTCCAGCTAAAATCCTTGCCTAGCGCAAGCCAGCCGATTATAAAGATGGGAAGATTAATTAAAAACTGTGTGTATGCTGGACTTAATTCATAAAGTTCAAAAAGAATTGTACTAATCCCGGAAATACCGCCGGCTGCAAGTTTTGAAGGTAACAGGAATATATTGTATGAAAGCGCGACAAGTGAAGCGCCGACAATAATTTGCAAGTATTCGGTTACAAGTTTTTTGTTCATAACTGTCAAGTCCTTTCTGTATATGAAGCCTATAATAGTTTAACGCAGTTTCTAAAGTCATTAAAGCCTAAATAGTAAAAAATATACTCATTTTTTATTGCGAAATATCAGAATATAATTTATACTAATAAATAGATGGATAGGTAACTATCTTTTATTTTTATCGTTAAAAATGAATGAGTATTCATTCAAATGAAGATAGGGGGACAAAACATGAAGCAAACAATCAGGCGCGCTGCAGTGTTAGGCTCAGGTGTTATGGGGTCTGGGATTGCTGCCCACTTGGCTAACGTAGGAATACCAACAATAATGCTCGATATTGCACCAAAAGAGTTAACGAAAGATGAAGAAAAGAAGGGCTTAACATTAGAAGATCGAGCTGTACGAAATCGTATTGCTGCACAGAGTAAAAAGGCGCTGCGTAAGCAAAATCCATCACCAATTACCTCAACAAAAAGTCTTGACTTAATTGAAGTTGGCAATATGGATGATGATATGGAAAGACTGGAAGATGTTGATTGGGTTATTGAAGTCGTTGTGGAAAACCTGGATATTAAGAAGAAAGTATTTGCAAATGTTGATAAATATCGTAAAGAGGGAAGCATTATAACTTCCAATACTTCAGGGATTTCGGTAGAGGATATGGCTGCTGATTGCTCAGAGGATTTCCAAAAGCATTTCCTTGGAACACACTTTTTCAATCCGCCACGCTATTTGAAATTGCTTGAAGTTATTCCAACAAAACACACAGATCCAGAAGTACTGGAATTCATGAAAACGTTTGGCGAAAATGTGCTGGGCAAAGGTGTAGTTGAAGCAAAAGACACACCAAACTTTATTGCTAATCGTATCGGTACATATGGATTGCTTGTAACAGTACAGGAAATGTTAAAAGGCGGATACAGTGTTGGTGAAGTAGATTCTGTTACCGGGCCAATGATTGGACGTCCAAAAAGTGCTACATTCCGTACACTGGATGTTGTTGGTTTAGATACATTTATTCATGTTGCTAAAAATGTTTACGATCAGGTTGAAGGTGCAGAAAAAGAAGTATTCGATGTTCCTGATTTTATTTTAAAAATGCAGGATAACGGCTGGCTTGGTGCCAAGAGTGGCCAAGGGTTTTTCCTTAAGAAAAAAGGAAAAGACGGAAGTACAATCTATGAATTGAATCCGGAAACACTAGAATATGAGGATCGTAAAAAACTAAAAACGGCAGCTACTGAAACGGCGAAGCAGGAAAAAGGATCTCGTCGTAAATTGAAAGCGCTTGTATCAGCCAAAGGCGACAGAGCAAGTGACTTGGTATGGTCAATCATGAAGCCAGTATTAATTTATTCTGCTGAACTTACAGGTGAAATTGCTGATGATATCGTATCCATTGACCAGGCAATGAAATGGGGATTCGGCTGGGAAATTGGTCCATTTGAAACATGGGATGCCATTGGCTTGCGTAAATCTGTTGAACGGATGCAGGAAGAAGGCGAAACAGTACCTGGATGGGTGCTTGAGCTATTGGAAAAGGGAAACGAGTCCTTCTATAAAACCGAAAATGGCAATGTTTATTACTATGATAACGGTGAATACAAGCAACAGAGCTTTAATGAAAAAGAGATTAATTTAAAGCGTTTAAAAGATGTTAATGGGGTCATTAAAAAGAATACGGGAGCAAGTTTAATAGATTTAGGTGATGGTGTTGCAGGACTTGAATTCCATTCACAAAGTAATGCAATCGGTCTTGATATCATCCAAATGGTAAACTTTGCAATTGAGGAAGTAGGAAGAAATTACAAAGGACTTGTAATCGGTAATCAGGGTAAAAACTTCTGTGTTGGCGCAAACCTTGGCATGATGCTGATGGAAGCCCAAGATGATAATTTCTTTGAATTGGATATGGTTGTCCGTCAATTCCAAAAAATGGCGATGAATATTAAGTACTCAGAAAAGCCAGTTGTAACAGCACCATTCAATATGGCACTTGGTGGAGGTGCTGAAGTTTCATTACCAGCAGCTTCTATCCAGGCATCTCCTGAAACCTACATGGGTCTTGTTGAGTTTGGAGTCGGCTTAATCCCAGGTGGCGGCGGAACAAAAGAACTTTATCTAAAAGAACTTCGTAATATGCCAGAGGGCGTTGATTTTGATCTGACAAAAGTGGCAAATGATGTTTTTGAAAAAGTAGCTATGGCTAAAGTATCAACTTCAGCCGCTGAAGCTCGAGAAAATGGATTCTTAAATAGTAATGATGCTATTAGTGTAAATCCAGATCACTTGTTACATGATGCAAAAGAAAAAGTATTGGCGCTTGCAAATGCTGGTTACCAAGCACCGAAGCGCGAAAAGATTCCTGTAGTAGGCGAAGCTGGATATGCTGCAATGCTCTTAGGCGCGAAGACACTTCAGTTTGGTGGATATGCATCAGATCATGATGTGAAAATTGCTGAAAAACTTGCCTACGTTTTATCAGGTGGACGTATTAAAGAAGGTACGCTAATTGACGAGCAGGTCATGCTTGATCTAGAGCGCGAAGCTTTCTTAAGCTTAATTGCTGAACCAAAAACGCAACAGCGAATGCAACACATGTTATTAAAAGGAAAACCACTACGTAATTAATAGAAGAGGGGGAAGAAATGTGAAGGAAGCAGTAATTGTTGCAGGTGCAAGAACCCCTGTAGGAAGAGCTAATAAAGGATCACTAGCAAATTCAAGACCAGATGATTTAGCAGCATTAACAATAAAGGAAACATTAAAGCGTGCAGGAAACTATGACGGCAACATTGATGATGTGATCATTGGATGTGCTATGCCGGAAGCAGAACAGGGCATGAATATGGCACGTAACATCGCCGGACTTGCAGGATTAAAGAAAGATGTGCCTGGAATAACAATTAACCGTTATTGTTCGTCAGGCTTACAAAGTATTGCATATGCAGCGGAACGTATTATGGTTGGTGCAAGTGATTCCATCATTGCAGGTGGCGCAGAGTCAATGAGCCTGATTCCAATGGGTGGTCACGTAATCAAGCCGAACACGAAGCTTGTCCAGGATGCTCCAGGGTATTACATGGGAATGGGGCACACCGCAGAAGAAGTAGCAAATCGCTTTGGTATTTCTCGTGAAGATCAGGATGCATTCGCTGTTCAAAGTCATGAGCGTGCCGGAAAGGCAATTCAGGAAGGAAAGTTTAAGGATGAAATTGTTCCTGTTGAAGTCACAAATCGGATTGTTGGCGAAAAGAACAAAATTGAAGAAAAGAAAACGATGTTTGAAATGGATGAAGGGGTCCGTCCTGGAACAACGAAGGAAGTATTGGGTAAACTTCGCCCTGCATTTAACGTGACAGGTTCCGTTACTGCTGGTAACTCCTCGCAAATGAGCGATGGAGCTGGTTCCGTACTTTTGATGGACCGCGATAAAGCAGATTCAGAAGGGCTGAAACCGCTAGCTAAGTTCCGTTCGTTCGCAGTAGCAGGAGTAGAACCGGAGATTATGGGAGTTGGACCAGTTGAAGCAGTACCAAAAGCATTGAAAATAGCAGGACTTGAGCTATCTGATATCGGATTATTCGAGTTAAACGAAGCTTTCGCATCACAATCTGTTCGAGTAATCCAGGCACTTGATCTAGATCCGAACATTGTTAATGTAAATGGTGGCGCTATTGCACTTGGTCATCCCCTTGGCATGACAGGTACTAAATTAACGTTAAGCCTTATTCATGAAATGAGACGCCGCAACGTACAATACGGAGTCGTGACAATGTGTATCGGTGGCGGTATGGGTGCTGCTGGAGTGTTTGAACTTTTATAAAGTTGCGTGCAAAATACCGAAGTTCACTGCAGATTCGCCGAAGTTCACCGGGAAATCGCCGAAGTTCACAACTAACTTGCTCGAAGTTCACAACTCAAGTGCTGAAGTTCACAACTTCAGCACAGCAGTAAGCAATAAGGGCGCCTACATTATGGCGCCCATCCAATAATGGAAGGGAACGATTCAAATGAGCGAAACAAAAGAGAAAATTTTTAAAGGTGGAGCATTTTTAACAGAAGATTTAACTGGGGAAGATGTCATCACACCAGAGGATTTTACTGAAGAACATAAAATGATTGCAAAGACAACAGAAGATTTCGTATTAGGTGAAGTTGTACCGAAAATTGATAATCTGGAAAATCATGAATTTGAACATTCAGTAGACTTACTGAAAAAGGCCGGGGAACTAGGATTGCTTGGTTCTGATGTTCCAGAAGAATATGGTGGTCTTGCACTCGACAAAATCAGTTCATCATTAATTACGGAGAAGTTTTCACGTGCTGGTGGATTCTCGGTAACACACGGCGCCCATGTTGGTATCGGTTCTTTACCAATAGTTTTCTTTGGTAATGATGAACAAAAAGAAAAATACTTACCTAAACTTGCCACAGGTGAATTATTGGCTGCATACGCATTAACTGAGCCAAGTTCAGGTTCGGATGCATTAGGTGCAAAAACTACAGCAAAATTAAATGAAGCAGGAACACATTATGTTTTAAATGGTGAAAAGCAGTGGATTACCAATTCAGCATTTGCGGATGTTTTCGTTGTTTATGCAAAAATTGATGGCGAACATTTCTCAGCATTTATTGTTGAACGTGAATTTCCTGGGGTTTCAACCGGCCCGGAAGAGAAGAAAATGGGTATTAAGAGCTCGTCAACTCGTACATTGATTCTGGAGGATGCAGAAGTACCAGTTGAAAATTTATTAGGTGAAAAAGGCCGCGGCCATGTTATTGCATTTAACATCCTTAACGTTGGCCGTTATAAGCTGGCAATTGGTGGTGTAGGTGGGTCAAAACGTGCCCTTGAAGTGGCAACCAAATATGTGAATGAACGTAAACAATTTAATACACCAATTTCAAGTTTCAGCCTAACACAGGAAAAATTAGCAACAATGGCAACAAGAACGTATGCTAACGAAAGTGCTGTATATCGTACAGTAGGATTGTTTGAACAACGCATGGGTGCATTGTCGGATGAGGAATTAAAAGATGGCCGTGAAGTGGCAAAAGCAATTGCAGAATATCAAATCGAGTGTTCCATCAATAAATACACGGCAACCGAATGTCTTGATTATGTAACGGATGAAGCTGTTCAACTACACGGTGGGTATGGCTTTATGGAAGAATATGAAGTTGCACGTGCATACCGTGACTCACGTATTAACCGTATTTTTGAAGGAACAAATGAGATTAATCGGTTAATCGTCCCTGGAACATTGCTAAAAAAAGCAATGAAAGGTGAACTGCCATTACTTCAACAAGCACAGAGTCTACAGGAAGAGCTTATGATGATGATGCCGGAAGAAATTGGCGATGAAACGTTAGAACAGGAAAAATATCTATTGAAAAATGCAAAGAAAATGGTATTGCTTGGTGCTGGTCTTGCTGCTCAGAAATATGGCAAGAAGCTTGAAAATGAACAGGAGATCCTTGTTAATCTTGCCGATATGACAGCAGAAGTATACAATATGGAATCAGCAATTCTTCGTACAGAGAAGGCTATCAATAAGTCAGGGGAAGAAAAGAATAAACAAAAGCTTCTTTATACACAAGTATATGTGCAGGAAGCATTTAATCGCATTGAGGCTGATGCAAAAGAAACTTTAATTGGAGTTGAATCAGGTGATACCCTCCGAATGATGCTGTCATCATTACGTAAGCTGACTCGTCACACGCCAACAGATGTGATTGGGAAAAAACGTGAAATAGCTGCTAAGATAATTGAGGAAGAGAAATATCTAGTTTAATAAATTGCCACCCTCTGCTTTAAAGTAGAGGGTGGTTTTACATTTGGCAGTTTTTAAAAGATAGTTGCTATGGGTATCAACTGTAAAGCTATGTTTGTGATTGAAACTGGAAAGATTATACAGTTAGGGAATCGTTATTGCCACTCGGAAAAGGATCGCCAAACAGTCGAAGTGAATCCTCATTCCGCTAAAAGCAGAAATTCAGCCAAATTTGAGGCAGAAATGGCAAATAGCGGAATGAGGATCCGAACCCAAGCTTAAAACGAAGGTTTTCAAGGAAATAACGGAATGAGGATCCGCCAAAACAGAAGGCTGGATCCTCATTCAGTTAAAAAATAAATTCTTCAACAACAGGAGTGAAATGTATGTTATTAATACGTGATTTCTAATGTTATTAGCTCCCAAAACTGACCCCGGTAAGTTATTAAAGAGTCTACTTTTTCAAACTTATAAAAAACAAACCGATTTTCATAACTGCAAACCCTATGATAACTCCAATTGTATTTAAAATAAGATCATCAACATCAAAACTTCTTGATAGTACCTTTAGCAAAGAGAGAACAAGTTGTGTTACTTCAATAGCAAAAGATGCTGCAAAGCCAATTAGAAACATCTTTAAAAAACTGATTTTCCTGTTTACTAATACAAGTAACATTCCCATTGGAATAAAGACAGCAGTATTCCCAATCAGATTAACAGAAGCAACAGATATTCCCCCTTGGGAGAATAAAAATAAATAATTTTCAATCGTGTTAAATGGTATCAGGTTTATGCCTACCCAATCACTTCGAGTAGCGTCTGTGGAAGGAAACACTGTCAGGTAAAGTAAACTTTCCATATAAATAATCCACAAACAGTAGATGAATTCTTTGTATAGAACAATTTTTCGATCCGTTTTCATTAAAACTATGAACCTTATAGATATGAAAATGGCCAGGGATAGGAGGATAAAGTATACCGGTAAAGCGTTTATATAATGCATGATCATTCCCCCTATTAACTAACCTGCATGTATTATAGCATATGATCAGGCCATATGAAGTTTTTTGCAGGAAGTCTTTGAAAGTTCACAATTCCATCGACCAGGCGATACTATATTTGCTATAATAAAAATAATATATGAAATTATTAGGAGGGGTTAAATGACTTTAACGTTTTACTGGTATCCAAACTGCGGAACTTGTAAAAAAGCGAAGAAATGGTTAGACGATCATGAAGTCGATTATACTAGCATACATATTGTGAACGATCCACCAACAAAAGAAGAACTTGTAAACATGATTTTAAAAAGTGGTTTGCCTGCCAAAAAATTTTTTAATACTAGTGGGAAGAAATATCGTGAATTGAATATCAAAGATCGAATAAAGAATGCTAGTCTTGAAGAAATGACTGAGATTCTGGCATCTGATGGTATGTTAATCAAACGACCAATCACAACAGATGGAAAAAAAGTGACTGTTGGATTTAAGGAAGAAACCTTCAATGAAAATTGGCTTTAACAAAAGTAAAAATGCTAGAAAAAAGTGCATATACCTAGTATAGTAAGATTGCAATTAACTAACGGAGGGATTCAAATGAGCTTACCAAAAGATTTATTATATTCAGAAGAACACGAATGGATAAAACAAGAAGGCGATAAAGTTCGTATTGGTATTACTGAATTTGCGCAATCCGAATTAGGGGATATCGTTTTTGTTGAACTCCCTGAAGCGGGCGAAGAGGTTGAAGCAGATGAGCCATTCGGCAGCGTTGAATCTGTTAAAACGGTTTCCGAATTGTACGCCCCAATTAGCGGGAAAGTTGTAGAAATTAATGAAGAATTAGAGGATAGTCCTGAATTTGTTAATGAATCACCATATGAAAAAGCATGGATGGTTGTTTTGGAGCCTTCCGATGATTCAGAGTTGAATAATTTACTATCTGCTGAGCAATATCAGGAAATAATCGAGGAAGATTAATCCTATGAATAAGGCTGACTGCACACTGTAATCTTGTGAAGTCAGTCTTTTTTTATTTGGCTATTTTCTAGGAGTTGGTTGTTACTCCAAGCAACGAATCTTTACAGGTAGTTAATGCAGCACGAACAAGGGTAGCAGCTTCGTATTATTTAGTGTGGCTCCCTGACTACTCGCGCGCTGTGTGCTCCATTGGAATCTGAAGAGTTGCTCTAAGGTGCGCGTAGTCTATTTCCAGAGCGATGTCATAGCACTCAGATTACTTTTTACATTGTGTCGCGCTTAAACTCATAGAACAGTATTTCTTTTTCATACCTAATACTTCAGTTTAAGCATAAACTATCTATTACAAATGATAATATCAATTATTGGATGTAGATTGAAAAAAGTAGTAAAATGTGTGATTAATGCATTCAGTGAATTTAATGTAAGGAGTGCATGTACTAATGACAAATGAAGTAGAAAAAGTTATCATTGTTGAGGGACTAACTGATAAAAAACAGGTCAAACGGGTGATAACAGACGATGTTGAAGTGATTTGTACGAATGGGACACTCGGTGTTGAACGATTTGATGAGCTGTTGGAAACGTATGATTTGGATAATAGGGATGTTTATATTTTAGTTGATGAGGATAGTTCAGGGATAAAACTGCGCAAACAGTTAACACGTGAGCTACCACATGCTGAGCACATTTATGTGAGCAGCGAGTATCGTGAAGTGGCAACAACCCCTGAAAACATACTTGCAACTGCCTTGGTAGGCAAACGAATCGAGGTTAATCCCATATTTTTGATTTAGGGTGGTAGTATTGCAACAGATTAATGAGGAACAATTAGAACAAGAGCATTATTTATTATATATTTATACACCATTTTGTGGGACTTGTGCATTGGCAAAATCAATGCTGGATAAGATTGAATCGGTTCATAAACAGGATATTTTTTATAGCATGAATGCCTCGTTGCACCCGGATTTTATGCAAGATAATGAAATCGAGAGTGTACCATGCTTATTAATAAAGGATGGTAACGAGATCAAAGAAAAAATCTACGCATTTAAATCAATTGCCAATATATATAGCTACCTAATGGACTACGAACCAGCTTTATTTTCGGATGAATAAATTTTATTGACACATGCTAATATGCGTGCTATTATCTAGATTATTGAATTTCAATTTAATAATTTATATCTCTTATCTTGAGCGGTGGAGGGGCTGGCCCTATGAAACCGCGGCAACCTCAAATGTTTTTTATTTGAAAGGTGCCAACTCCTGCAAAGCAACTGCTTTGACAGATAAGGGAACGTAAAGACTACATATATTACGTCTTTCTGTTCTCTTACAGAAAGGCGTTTTTCTTATTTAGTAGGGCATAATAGTGGATGACTAAGGAGGAATACTTGTGATTTCAATAGAGGGTTTAAGTAAAGTCTTTAAATCAAATAAAAGCAACATTACAGCAGTGGATGATTTAACCCTTGATATAAAAGAAGGAGAAATTTTTGGTGTCATTGGGTATAGTGGTGCTGGAAAAAGCACATTTGTAAGATTATTGAATCGGCTTGAAGAACCAACAGGTGGGAAAATAGTAATTGATCAGCAAGAAGTTACTTCATTAAATTCAAAACAGCTCCGGGTAGCACGACAGGAAATAGGCATGATTTTTCAACATTTTAATCTATTGTGGTCACGCACCGTTAAAGATAATATTGCATTTCCATTGGAGATTGCAGGCGTGTCAAAAAAAGAGCGTGATGAACGTGTTCGGGAGTTAATCGAATTGGTCGGCCTTACAGGAAGAGAAAGTGCTTATCCTTCTCAGTTAAGTGGCGGTCAAAAACAGCGTGTTGGAATTGCAAGGTCACTTGCGAATAATCCTAAAGTATTACTGTGTGATGAAGCAACATCAGCACTAGATCCGGAAACAACGAATGCGATATTGGATTTGTTAGTGGATATTAATCAAAAGCTCGGTTTAACGGTTATTCTGATTACCCATGAAATGCATGTAATTCGTAAAATATGTAATCAGGTTGCAGTGATGGAAGAAGGGAAAATTGTTGAACAAGGTGATGTGCTGGATGTATTTTTACGACCGAAGAAATCTGTTACGAAGAAATTTGTTGAACAGGTGATGGGAACGAATGATGAAGATGATGGTGTAGCCCATCTAGTTGACACCTATGACACGGGTAAGATTATCCGACTCCATTTCGTTGGTGAAACAACAAACCAGGCATTGATTAGTCAAGTCGCCAAAAGATTTGCAATTGATATTAACATCTTGCAGGGGAAGATCACTCAAACGCAGCGTGGTGCGTATGGAACACTATTTGTTCAGGTGGATGGCGAGTTGAGTGAAATTGATAATGCAATAAACTTTATAACAAATGAGACCTCAGTGGAAGTGGAGGTGGTTCGGGATGCTAACTAATCTTTTCCCAAATTTGAATATGGAGGATTTATGGGTTGCTACTTACGAAACCTTTTACATGACCATCCTTTCATTATTTGGAACGTTTATCTTAGGTATACTATTGGGATTACTGCTTTACCTGACAATGAGAGGAGGGATTTGGCAAAATAAATTTCTGAATTTAATTGTGGCATCAATCGTAAACGTATTCCGAGCGATACCATTTATTATATTGATATTACTTTTGTTCCCCTTCACTGACTTTTTGATTGGGACTATACGAGGACCGAATGCAGCTTTACCAGCGTTGATTATTGGTGCTGCTCCATTCTACGGAAGACTTGTGGAGATTGCACTGAAGGAAGTTGATAAAGGCGTGGTTGAAGCAGCGAAATCAATGGGTGCAAAGACACATACAATTATTTTTCGTGTATTATTACCAGAGTCAATGCCGGCACTTGTCTCAGGGCTTACTGTAACCGCTATTGCCTTAATAGGTTATACGGCAATGGCAGGAGTTATAGGCGCTGGTGGCCTTGGAAATTATGCATACTTTTTCGGTTTCCAGCGGCGAATGTTTGATGTTGTATTTATTTGTACCGTGTTTATCGTAATTATTGTATTTATTTTTCAATTCATTGGAGATTTTATTACTAACAAATTAGATAAAAGATAAAGGAGAGAGATAAAGTGAAAAAGATCTTGGCATTTATATCTATATTTTTCGTATTCGTATTAGCAGCTTGTGGCGAAAGTAATTCCGGTGCAGGTGATAATGTTATTAAGGTGGGTGCATCAAGTACTCCACACGCACAAATTTTAGAAAAAGCTAAACCTATTCTTAAGGAAAAAGGAATCACTTTAAAGATTGAAGAGTACACTGACTATGTTTTACCAAATGAAGACCTATCAAATGGAGAAATCGATGCGAACTATTTCCAGCATATTCCATATTTAAACAAGCAAATTGCAGATATTGGCTATGATTTCACACACATTGGTGGAATTCATATTGAACCCTTCGGCATATATTCCAAAACAATAGAAAGTGTTGATGAAGTACCTAAAGGAACCGAAGTGCTTATGAGTCGTTCTGTCGCTGATCATGGACGAGTACTTTCCCTGTTGGAAAAAGAAGGGCTTATTAAGCTTTCAGAAAAAGTGGACAAGGTAGAAGCTACTACAGAAGATATTGTAGAGAATCCGAAAAACTTAAAATTTTCTTATGATTACGATGCAGCATTCTTACCAGAACTGTATGAATCAGAAGAAAATACATTAGTGGCAATCAATACAAATTATGCAATTGGAGCAGGACTGAATCCATTAGAGGATGCATTAATCATAGAAGGTGAAGAATCACCATATGTAAATGTTATTGCCGTAAAAAAAGAGAATAAAGACAATAAGGCATTAAACACATTAGTTGATGTATTGCATAGTGAAAAAATTCAGGATTATATAAAAGAAGAATTTGATGGTGCAGTAGTTCCTGTTAAAGGAGCACCGAGTAATTAAATTAGCGAATTTTAAGGAATTAATAGTATATGGAAGGTATTTGCTCTATATTTAAAGGTAAACCTGCTATCTATTTTCAACCCTTCCATACTTTATTCATTAAGATTTTAAACGTTTAAATGCACTTTGTATAGGGTATCGTCCTTGTGATATTCTTAATATTGTAATCAAATCGAAAGGATGATTCACTATTTATAGTGGGATTAGGATGAATTACACTCCAGAGATGGAGAAGGGAATGCAGCAAACGCATAAGATGTGTTATGCGGAGTATGAAAGAAAGTTAGAAAATCGCATTGCTGTTGAAAAAAGACGACAAAAAGAGTATGAACAATGTAAGCATATGGTAGCTGAAATTGATAGTCACATTCATAATTAATAAATAGTCATGATGCTGGTACCCCGGTGTGGGTGCCAGCGTTTTTATTGTCTTCCTACATAAGTGGAACCGAAGCTTACTCCTAAGTATTAGGGATTTTATAGAAACAAGAACCCCTAATTCGACAAACTAAATTTTCCAAACCTTGGAAGAAAATAACCAGAAATAAGATCATGTTCTAGAGAAAGTACATTCTCAGTTATTGCATATAATATAAAGAAGAAATTTATGATTTTTCGCACAAAGAAAGCACGTTTAATCAGCTAACATCTGCGTATGATTATTCATGTGAATGAGTTGATAATAAATTCGAAATGCTTTAAGATTATAATGAGAATAAATTGAGAATGGATGTAATATCCATTTGAAAAAAATAAGAACAATAATAGTAATTGGAGGTATCGACATGGCAGGATCAACGCTAGAAATTAAGAATCTTCATGTTTCAATTGAAGGTAACGAGATATTAAAAGGTGTAAACCTTACGATAAAGGGTGGCGAGTTCCATGCAGTAATGGGACCAAATGGTACTGGTAAGTCAACACTTGCATCAGCAATTATGGGTCACCCAAAATTCGAAATCACTGAAGGAAGTGTACATCTTGACGGTGAGGATGTATTGGAAATGGAAGTAGATGAGCGCGCACGCGCAGGGCTGTTCCTTGGAATGCAGTATCCAAGTGAAATTAGTGGTGTAACAACATCTGATTTCCTTCGTTCTTCTATTAACTCCCGTCGTGAAGAAGGCGATGAGATTTCTCTAATGAAATTCATTAAAGAAATGGATAATGCCTTGGACTATCTTGAAATCGATAAAAATATGGCGCAACGCTACTTAAATGAAGGATTCTCAGGTGGAGAGAAAAAACGTAATGAGATTCTTCAATTAATGCTTATTAAGCCAGAAATTGCAATTTTAGATGAAATTGATTCAGGATTGGATATTGATGCATTAAAAGTAGTTTCCAAAGGAATTAATAAACTACGTGACGATAACTTTGGTTGCTTGATCATTACACACTATCAGCGTTTACTAAATTATATTACACCAGATCAAGTGCATGTTATGATGCAAGGCCGTGTTGTTAAATCAGGTGGGCCTGAATTAGCAAAGCGTCTTGAGGCTGAAGGATATGACTGGATTAAAGAAGAACTAGGTATTGAAGACGCATCACTTGAGCAAAAAGCGTAAAAGTTAGGAGGGGTAATATGACTGTTGAAACAAAGTTGCCATACGACAAAGATTATATCAGCCAGTTTTCACAAGATAATAAAGAACCGGAATGGATGAAATCATTACGCCTTCAAGCTTTGGAACAAGCTGATAATCTTGAAATGCCTAAGCCTGATAAAACGAAAATAGGCAGATGGAATTTCAGTAAATTCAAACATGATGCAGCTAAAGGTGCGGAGATTTCGTCATTAGATAATTTACCAGCAGATATACAGGACTTTCTTGATAAAGAAAATAAACAGGAAAACCTTGTAATACAGCGCAATCACACGGTTGCATATGCTTCACTGAATGAAGAACTGAAAAGTAAAGGTGTAATATTCACTGATATCTTTACAGCTCTTCGTGAGCATGAAGACTTGGTAAAACGTTATTATATGAAAGATGCAGTTTCTGTTGATGAACATCGTCTGACTGCACTTCATGCAGCATTGATGAATGGTGGCGTATTCGTATATGTTCCTAAAAATGTGCAGCTGGAAGATCCATTACAAGTGATTTTTTGGCAGGAAGATCCTGAAGCTGCAATGTTTAATCATGTATTGGTTGTTGCTGATGATAATAGTTCATTAACATATGTTGAGAATTATGTATCACAAAATAAAGAAGAAGAAACGGTAGCAAACATTGTTACAGAAGTAATTGCACATAACAATGCACAAATTTCATTTGGCGCAGTTGACAACTTCGCTGCTGGAACAACTTCGTATATTAATCGCCGTGGTGTCGCTTATCGTGATGCAAAAATTGATTGGGCACTTGGCCAAATGAATGATGGTAATACTGTTTCAGAAAATGTTACACATCTAGTTGGTGACAATTCTGAATCAAATGCGAAAACTGTGTCAGTTGGCCGAGGTAAACAAACACAGAATTTCACAGCAAATATAGTTCACTTTGGCAAGCAATCAGAAGGGCATATTTTACAGCACGGTGTTATGAAAGATAGTGCAACATCCATATTTAATGGTATCGGAAAAATTGAACATGGGGCATCTAAATCAAATGCTGAACAGGAATCACGCGTGTTAATGTTAAGTGAAAAAGCTCGCGGGGATGCTAATCCAATTCTTCTAATTGATGAAGATGATGTAACAGCAGGTCACGCTGCGTCTGTTGGCCGCGTTGATCCGCTTCAATTGTATTATTTAATGAGTCGTGGAATTACTCAAAAAGAAGCAGAGCGTTTAATCATTCATGGCTTCCTAGCGCCGGTTGTTAATCAACTGCCAATTGCTTCAGTTAAGGAACAGTTAACGCAAGTAATTGAAAGGAAGGTATACTAATGGATGCAAAAGCCATACGGCAACAATTTCCGATATTAAATCAGGAAGTGAATGGTCATCCTTTAGTATATTTAGATTCATCTGCAACATCACAAAAGCCATTGCCAGTAATTGAAGCCGTTGATGCATATTATCGACAAGATAACTCAAATGTACATCGCGGTGTTCATACACTAGGTACACGGGCCACTGACAAATATGAAGGTGCTCGTGAAAAAGTACGACACTTTATAAATGCAAATAGTACCGCAGAAGTTATTTTTACACGCGGTACAACGACATCAATTAACACGGTTGCCTATAGCTATGCACGCGCCAATTTGAAAGCTGGAGATGAAATTGTAATCACTCCAATGGAGCATCACAGTAATATAATACCATGGCAGCAAGCAGCTAAAGCTACAGGTGCAACACTAAAATATATACCATTACAGGCTAATGGGACGTTTACATTGGACGATATACGTGAGACAATAACAGATAATACAAAAGTAGTTGCTGTTACACATGTATCCAATGTACTTGGAACAGTTAACCCGATTAAGGAAGTTGCACAGATTGCTCATCAAAATGGTGCAGTTATTGTAGTCGATGGGGCTCAGGGTGCACCACATATGAAGATTGATGTAAACGAAATGGATTGCGACTTTTACGCATTCTCAGGTCATAAAATGTGTGGGCCAACTGGTATCGGGGTACTGTATGGTAAGAAAGAACTTCTTGAAGATATGGAACCAGTCGAATTTGGCGGAGAGATGATAGACTTTGTTAATCTCTACGATTCGACATGGAAAGAACTGCCTTGGAAGTTTGAAGGTGGGACACCTATTATTGCTGGCGCAATCGGATTAGGTGCGGCAATTGACTTTTTGAATGATGTTGGGTTAAACAATATTTCAGCACATGAACAAAAGTTAGCTGATTATGCACTTGAAAACTTACGGAAAATTGATGGTATTACTATATATGGACCTGAAAAACGTGCAGCGTTAGTTACATTTAACTTAGATGATGTACATCCACACGATACGGCCACAGTACTTGATGCAGAAGGTGTAGCTGTTCGTGCGGGACACCATTGTGCACAGCCACTAATGAAATGGCTTGATGTAGTAGCCACAGCACGTGCAAGTTTTTATTTATATAATACAGAAGAAGATATTGATCGATTAGTCGATGGACTATGGAAAACGAAGGAGTATTTTGGTGATGTCTTTTAACAACCTTGATACATTATATAGACAGGTAATCATGGATCACTATAAAAACCCAAGAAATCGGGGCGCAGTTGAAGGCGATGCGCTAACCGTTGATATGAATAACCCAACATGTGGTGATCGGATTCAGCTGCAATTGCAAGTAGTAAATGGAGTTGTTCAGGATGCCAAGTTTGATGGTGAAGGTTGTTCAATCAGTATGTCATCTGCATCTATGATGACCCAAGCGGTTAAAGGAAAAAAACTTGATGACGCATTGAAAATGTCGAAAGCTTTTTCACAAATGATGCTTGGTGAAGAGATGGATGATTTAGGTGATATCGATTTTGGTGATATTGAAGCATTGCAAGGTGTTTCCAAATTTCCAGCACGAATTAAATGTGCAACCCTTGCTTGGAAAGCAATGGAAAAAGGTGTCCAAGAATAGTAGGTAGCTAATGGATGATGGAGATAATGCCGGTTATTACGAAATGTCGTAGCAATATCGGTACTAGTACGTCCCAAAACATCTGAAGGAGGTTTTTTACATGGCAAAGCAAATGCCAGAAATGGAAGAGTATAAATATGGCTTTCATGATAAAGACGTTTCAATTTTCCGCTCTGGAAAAGGACTTACGCAAGAGGTAGTTGAAGAAATCTCAAGAATGAAAGATGAACCTCAATGGATGCTGGATTATCGTTTGAAAGCATTGAACCAGTTCTATAAGATGCCAATGCCGCAATGGGGTGGAGACCTTTCAGAATTGAATTTTGATGAGATTATCTACTACGTTAAGCCGTCTGAAAGAACTGAAAAATCATGGGATG
The DNA here is from genome assembly GCF_041949995.1 of Virgibacillus sp. JSM 102003. Classification (NCBI taxonomy): domain Bacteria; kingdom Bacillati; phylum Bacillota; class Bacilli; order Caryophanales; family Bacillaceae; genus Virgibacillus; species Virgibacillus sp. JSM 102003. The sequence continues at coordinate 96,539 of NZ_JBHFQH010000014.1, read as the reverse complement.
AGGTTCCTGACGAGATTAAACAAACATTTGATAAGTTAGGTATCCCAGAAGCAGAACAGAAATATCTAGCTGGTGTATCCGCACAGTATGAATCTGAAGTGGTTTACCACAGCTTAAAAGAAGACTTGGAAGAGATGGGTATTGTATTTAAGGATACGGATACTGCACTTAAAGAAAACGAAGATCTTTTCAAACAATATTTCGGAAAAGTAATTCCAGCTTCAGACAATAAATTTGCTGCCTTAAACTCAGCTGTATGGTCTGGTGGATCGTTCATCTATGTTCCAAAAGGTGTACAAACAACAACACCTCTACAAGCATATTTCCGTATAAACTCTGAAAATATGGGACAATTCGAACGTACACTTATCATTGCTGATGAAGGGTCATCTGTACACTATGTTGAAGGTTGTACAGCACCTGTTTACACAACAAACTCACTGCACAGTGCAGTTGTTGAAATCTTTGTCCATAAAGATGCATATTGCCGTTATACAACAATTCAGAACTGGGCGAATAACGTTTATAACTTGGTTACAAAACGTGCCACTGCGGATGCAAATGCAACAATGGAATGGATTGATGGTAACATCGGCTCTAAATTAACAATGAAATATCCATCCATCATATTAAAAGGTGAAGGTGCACGTGGTAATACACTTTCAATTGCAATTGCTGGTCGTGGCCAGCACCAGGATGCTGGTGCTAAAATGCATCACCTTGCACCGAATACTTCTTCCACTATCGTTTCGAAGTCAATTTCAAAACAAGGTGGTAAAGTATCGTATCGCGGGATTGTTAATTTTGGGCGTAAGGCATCCGGTGCACGTTCTAACATTGAGTGTGATACGTTAATTATGGATAACGAATCAACGTCAGATACAATTCCATATAACGAAATTAATAACGACAATATTTCCTTGGAACACGAAGCAAAAGTTTCCAAAGTTTCTGAAGAGCAGTTGTTCTACCTAATGAGTAGGGGACTTGGTGAAGAAGAAGCTACTGAAATGATTGTAATGGGCTTTATCGAACCATTTACAAAAGAGCTTCCAATGGAATATGCCGTAGAAATGAACCGCCTAATCAAATTCGAAATGGAAGGTTCAATCGGTTAAAAACTGTAGAAAGCCTTGATATGATAAAGTCATATCAAGGTTTTTTTGGCAGTTAAGAAAGTATAAGTACTTTCTTGCTGCATAAGTGCAACTAAGGCTATCTATATTAAAGCTTGGCGATATGCCAAGTATTCTAAAAAGATAAGAAACCACCATGGCTACTGAATGCGCAGCCACCATCTATAATGAAAATTATTTTTCATATAGCAAATTTTGAAGTTAGTGGACACCAGGGACCTTATTTGGCAAAAATCCACGAAAATGGTGGTGTTAGCGGTCACCAAGGACCTTATTTCACACAAATACAGTTAAATAACCATGATATATGTATTATAAGCACTTCTGTGTCCGGATAACTTCGAGAAAGTTGATTTTATATAGAAATAGCGTCTCCTGTGTCCGCTAAAATCAGTTATAGAGGTATTTTCATACACATAAGGAGAACTAAGGCTATCTATATAAAGGATTTGCGATAAGCCAGATTTATTAATCAATAGGTGTATTCAACGAATTCGTGGTATAATAATTTTAGAAAAACATATTATATTAAAAACCGTCCCATGCAGCATACATGGAACGGTTCCAATAGACTATCCCCAGCAAGAGGGGTAGGCACAATTCAAGGAGTATAATCCCTCAATTAGCCTGCAAAAGCACATGAGGGATTATTTTTTATGTATAGGAAATTATAAAATTTAAGTGCTGTGGATAACTGGACTTCCGAATCAGCGACGTCCAGCTCCAGTGCCTAGCGCCTAGTGGACTTCCCTCCCCGTGTTTACGATAAGGAAATAAAGGATGTTCGACTAAAACCACCACATCCTGTGGCAACGTCGAACTACCCCACGTCCTGTGGGGCAGCTTACGCTCTTCGTGTATCCTTTATCTCACACGGGTCAGTCCAGTCCATACGGCGCTGAACAGGCGCTTGCGCTTTTGTTCTGGTTATTGTCCGACATAATAAACGCAATCAACATCCCGAAAGATATCATTAACGTTAATACCGTATCAACACCCATACGCATCACCTCCTTTTCAGGAAGTTTCTCCTAAAAAGATAAGTGTGCCTAACCCCTCATGTGAAGCCAATCTATTGTATCTCCACTATAACATATTCGGGTTTTGTTTTGCCTAATCAATTTAATAATTGCTTTTTTATAGGAAATTTATGCTGTTAGCTACTCATTAAACATGTATTGATACGATCTGAAGCCAATCTGAAATACGTTTTTTCCTTCTGCAACCTCAGCACGTAGAATAGCTTAACACTCTTCTACACCTACAATCGTATTTCGTAGCCAAAAAGTGGCATCAAAAATAAAGTTTTATATGACACTTTTTGGCTGTCGGTTTCGATAGTAGTAGTAGAAGAACACTTTCCGCGAAAAGTAGAAGTTCAAACAGAATTCAATAGCATTATGATGTATTTCATCCCTGATCAGTGCTACTATTGTGGTAGAAGCGAACAAGATTGAGGGGATAGTGTTTGGTTTATATTATTTGTGTTTTGATTGCTGTAGTATCAGCATTTATTGGAAGTCTAATTGGACTGGGCGGCGGAATTATATTAATTCCTAGCCTGTTAATTATGTACCAGAATTTTGATTCTTTTGCGTGGGCAACTCCACAGATGATTGTAGGTATATCCTTAATTGCCATGGTATTTACTGCGTTTTCATCTACAATTTCCTATTATAACGAAGGAAGGGTTGATTATCGATTAGGATTGCTTCTTTTGACTGGGAGTATTCCTGGTGGTATTTTTGGTTCATGGCTAAATCAGTTTGTAGATTCGGAAAAATTCACCCTCTATTTTGGATTATTGATGATCACTTTATCACTATCATTTTTAATAAAGCGAAAACAACCTGAAGCTAAATCAGGTGATGCAGATCAATACAATGTGTCTATTTGGCCAGCATTTATAATCTCTTCAATGGTTGGAATATTATCAGGCATGTTTGGTATAGGCGGTGGCTCAATAATGGTCCCTGCGATGATTCTTTTATTTGGATTACCCATTCATATAGCTACAGCGACATCAATGTTTATGATATTATTCATTAGTATTATTAGTGCAAGCACGCACATAGCTTTAGGCCATGTTGCTTGGGAGTATGTATTCTTTTTTATCCCCGGTGCATGGATAGGCGGTACAATCGGTGCTAAAATAAATCAGAAGGTTAAAGGTAATATACTTGAATGGTTTTTAAGGATTATCTTAATTGTAATAGGAATTCGGCTTATTATTGATGGAATAATGTAAGGAGTATATAACATGCAGGAGAAACTTTATTTTTATTATACAAACGATTTACATAGTTACTTTGAAAATTGGTCCCGTGTTGCCGGTTATTTAAAAGAAGAGAAGGTACGGAAACTAGCTGAGAATAATTCATGCTGGTTAATCGATATAGGGGATCATGTTGATCGTGTGGATCCGATTGCGGAAGCCTTTATGGGGAAAGCGAACGTAAGTCTAATGAATGATGTGGGTTATGATCTGGCTACTATCGGCAATAACGAAGGGATAACCTTGGCACATGATGATTTGCACCATTTATATGATGATGCCAATTTTCAAGTAGTCTGTGCGAATATGGAAAGTTTGACTAACAACGAGCCAGATTGGCTGCAGCCAACCGTAGAAATCAAGTCAGTTAGTGGTGTACGGATTGGTGTTATTGGATTGACTGCTCCATTTAATGCATTTTATGAGTTGCTTGATTGGCATATATCTATACCTCATCAAGCATTGGAAGAGCATATAACAAAATTAAAAGAATCTGCTGATGTTATCATTTTGTTATCTCATCTTGGCATTACGGAAGATCAGGAAATTGCACGCAGGTTCGATGATATTGATATTATTATTGGTGGTCATACACATCATTTACTGCGTACTGGAGAAATGATCAACAATACAATTATAACCGCTGCAGGCAAACACTGTGCTTTTGTTGGTGAAGTTATTTTAACATGGGATCATTCACTTCAAAAATTGGTTAATAAAGAGGCATATACAAAAGATATAACCCATATGGCTAAAGATCTTCCCACTGAACAGACCTTAAATGACCTGATGGAGAAATCAGATAAAATACTTGGCGAGACTGTGATTCATCTTGACAATCCTATTGAAATAAAATGGTTCAGACAAACAAAAGTAATGCAAAAACTTACAGACACACTATGCAAATGGACTAATGCAGATGTTGCGATGCTAAATGCAGGTGTGCTATTGGATCAATTTCCTGCAGGCAATATCACTTATAAAGATATTCATCGCATTTGTCCACACCCGATAAACCCGTGTGTTGTAGAGTTAATGGGTGACGAGTTGCTTGAGGTAGTTAGGGCTTCTTTTACAAAAGAATTAACGGAGCTTAAATTGAAGGGATTTGGTTTCCGTGGTGAGGTAATTGGGCGGATGATTTATTCCAATTTACAAGTAGACACGTTTTTTAGGGAAGATGGACATGAATACGTTGAACAAGTTACCTGGAATGGTGAAGCCTTAGATCAAAATAAAACCTATAAAGTAGCAACAGCCGACACATTTACGTTTGGCCGTTTGCTGCCGGAAGTAGCTAAATCCGAAACAAAAAAATACTTTTTACCCGAATTTCTTCGTGATTTATTAGCCCATACTTTGCGTAATGATTTTGTGTGACAATGAACCTCCTCAGTGCATAAGATATCGTGTACATTATGAGGGAGGAATAAACGTTAAATGATTACTGTAAATCCTTTGGAAGTGAACGGTATGTTCTTTACTGCGATTACGGTAGAACTGCCTAAAACGAACTTATTAATGATTTCCAACGAGGTAGGTTACATTATGTGCGGTGCTTTGGATGTAGATTTATTAAACAATGTGCTGGCGGACAGAAAAGTAATAGCGGGGCGTGCAGTAGGTGTCAAAACCATTGATGAATTATTGAATGCACCACTGGAGAAGATTACCGATGCCTCGAAAGTATATGGCTGGGAATCAGGAATGATAGGTAAGGAAGCCTTAGACAAAATATCCTAACGATATGTCTTCCAAAGCGGAAGGCATATTTTTAATTTTTATAGCAATTCCGGGCATTCTTTGGTATTATTTTAATGAGTGTATGTCGAATTTCAACGAATAATGTTAGACAAGCTAAAGTAGGGAGTTCATTTATGAGACTTGTAAGCACAAATTCTATTGAACCTGGCACAACGCTTGGTCAAACTATATACAATGATAATGGTCAAGTGTTAATACATAGAGATTTAGACTTAACACAGAGAGTTATCAGGCGACTGCTTAATCAAGGTATAACATATGTTTACATAAAAGATGAATTAACGGATGATATTGATATTGAATCTCCTATCTCAGAGGAATTACGGGTGGAGGCATCCAATACAATAAAGGAAACCTTCTCAGAGATGAGACAGGAAGGATTTATGAATAATTCACACATATTAAATAAACAGGAAAAAAAACTGACCGATATCATTCAGCAGATAATGGATCAGATGCAAAGCAATTCAGATACCGTATCATTGCTTGCCGATATTTTTGTGACGGATGATTACATATTTCAGCACTCTATTAATGTAACGATTTACTCCATTGCAATAGGAATTGAATTGGGTCTTTCTGAAAAGGAATTATCAGAAATTGGTACTGGTGCAATGCTGCATGATATTGGTAAAGTGTTCATCGATCAGAAAATTTTACAGAAACCTGAAGCTTTGAACACTGAGGAGTTTCAAGTTATAAAAGAACATACTCAACTCGGATTTGACTTTTTAAGAAAGCAATTGGATCTACCTTTATTAGTAGCACACTGCGCTTACCAGCACCATGAACGTTTGGATGGGTCCGGTTACCCGCGTGGTATTAAGGGAGATCAAATGCATAAGTATGCCAAACTTATCAGTGTTGCTGATGTTTTCGATGCTGTTACAAGTAATCGAGTATATCGGGATGCGAAGCTGCCGCACGAAGGCTTAGAGGTGTTATATGCTGGTGCAATTAATTTATTTGATAAAGAAATGGTCGAAGCATTCAAGAAAAGTGTTGCTGTATATCCGAACGGACTCACTGTTAAATTAAGTGACGGCAGAAATGGTATTGTTTCAAAACAGAACAGACACCTGTGTGATCGCCCTATTATTAGAATTTTTCAGGAGAACGCTAAGGAAGTTGAGCCATATGAAATCGATCTGGCATCAATATTAAATGTAACAATTACGTCGTGCAATCTGGAATCATAAATCAATAATATTAAATTCTAACCTCCTTAAAACAAGCATAAGTTGTTTTATAAGGGGGTTTTTATGTTGAAACAGCCCATCATCAGGAGAAAAAGGAACCCACGGACACCACCTCCCGTGAAAAATATTATGGTCATAACTACGGTATTGTTTAGTGTTATGGTTGGCTTGAGTATATGGATAATTGATCAGGGAATAAAAGACCCATTAATGAGAATTGCTGAAAATAAAACAACAGAATTCGGAACCAGAGCGATAAACTCGGCAGTGAGATTTGCGGAGGATTACAGGTTTGAGGATATAATATCAATGACGGAAGATAATGAAGGAAATATAACAACCGTTGGATGGAATCAATCGGTGATTAGTGAAATTAATCGAGTTGCGACTGACCGTGTTGAGGAATTTTTTATCAGTATGAATGAAGGCAGACAGCCTACATATGAAGAATCACTTCATGAAACTCCTGAATACGATGGGAGCGCAGGAGATCTTCCCAAAAAAGACCCTACAGTCGTTGAGATCCCTATCGGTCAGGCAACCGGTAATACTGTGCTTGCTAATTTAGGGCCGAGAGTTCCAGTGAACCTTCAACTTACTGGAGCAGTCCGTACAGATGTCATTACAGAGCAACAGCCTATTGGGCTTAATGGAACAGTGCTGACTATTTATATTATGGTCGAAGCGGATGTACAGATAATTGTACCTTTTACGACAGATGTGACAGAGGTACAAAATAAAATTTATATTGATAAACGAGTTATCATGGGAGATGTACCTGAGTTCTTTAGCAGTGGTGGAACAGGTAATCCAACAATATCAATTCCAAAAGACTCCTTGAAGGATGAAGAATAAACTGATATAATATTTTAGGAAAAATAAATATGGCTAACCTTATCAGATCGGTGAGGTAGAGGTGCAAAAAATATAAGTAGTCAGTTAGAGATTGACATCAATGACGACTGATGAAAGGGTTTTTTGCCGAAGCGTAATGATAGTCAAGTCATTATTGCTGGTATGTTTTTGAATAAAAAATATACTGCCATGCTAATACTTAGTGCATGGAGAACTACTGATCGAAATGGAGGATAACGTATACTGTATATGCAATGGTAGGTTATTTTCTATCATTGCTTTTTTGCGTCTTTTTTTCTTTAGGTTGTTTTTTAAAAGTTTGAGTGCTTTATCAAAGTAATGGAATCATAACGTAGTTGATATAAACTGTGAACGAGTGAAATTTGTAAGTTTCTCTAACCACGCAGCTGGAATATGCTCCCTTTCCATGGGCAAGTGCCGAGCCTCCTCAGCTCGTACCTCGCCTGCGGGGTCTCGCCTAGCTTGTTCTTCCCACAGGAGTCTCGCATATTCTAGCTGCTAGTTTAAATGGTTTGAAAATTTTTACTTTTTAACCATCACAATGTATATTTTGTTATTTTATCAAGTTATTATGAGCAAATCCTAGCGCAGGAATACACTTAGACTCCTGGGGAAGGATAGGCCTAGATGAGACATCTGAGTGCGTCAGCATGAAGAGGGCTCATCAGCCGCCCTAGGTGCGCGAAGTGTATTTCCGTAGCGGTTTTACTGCACCCAACTAGTTTGCAGTTTATATCGATTGCGAAGATAACAAAGCAACAAAACTTATGAAAATAGCCTTACTTTAAGGAGATATAACAGTATAACAAAGGCTTTTGCTAGTAATTTCTGGCGATATGCTAATATACTCACATCGGATCTTTGCCATCATGCACTTCATCAAAGAAATGGAGGAAGAGGAACATGGAAGGAACAATTTTTTCAATCATTCCAGCAATTATTATGTTAGTACTTGTTTTACTAACGAGGAAAGTATTGCTGTCACTAGGGGCAGGAATAATTGTCGGAGCCTTATTTATTCATGATTTTGGAGTAATTGACTCTATTCAGGAAATAGGTATAATCTTTTATAATATTTTTATTTTAGATGGTTCGGTTAACATTGGTAATATTTATTTATTGAGTTTTTTATTACTTCTAGGGATGCTGACAGCATTTTTAACAGCATCTGGAGGAAGCAGAGCCTTTGGAGACTGGATGATAAATAGGGTTAGGACACGTAACGGTGCCCAAGTAATGACAGCAATTATGGGGCTAATTATTTTTATAGATGATTACTTCAATAGTCTCGCTGTTGGGCAAATTGCAAGACCATTAACAGACAGGCATAAAATTTCACGGGCAAAGCTTGCATACTTTATTGATTCGACATCTGCGCCCGTGACTGTTATTTCGCCTATTTCAAGCTGGGGCGCTTATATTATTGGTATTATTGGCGGGCTTTTTACTGCAAATGAAATAACTAATATTCAGCCGCTTGAAGCGTTTATTACGATGATCCCGCTTAACTTTTATGCACTTTCAGCAGTAATTCTGGTATTTTTAGTAGCATTTCTTAAAATCGATATTGGGGCAATGCGTATACATGAAGATCGGGCTAAAACGGAAGGGAAGTTGCTTAAACCAGGTGAAAATAACGTTCCGGGAGATCTTGGTGACGCTTTTGAACCACATGAACAGGGAAGAATTTACCATTTATTAGTTCCTATTGGTGTTTTAATTGTTGCTACTGTTACGGCAATGGTTTTAACAGGTATGAATGCAAGTGGAGCTGAGGTTACGATTTTATCAACCTTTGCAAATACGAATGTTAACCTTTCATTATTTGTTGGAGGAGTTGCGTCAGTATTAACTGCATTGGTATTCCATCTCCAGCAAAGACAACCTAAAGCTAATTGGGGAAAAGTTCTGTTCGAGGGTATCAAAACAATGCTTCCTGCAATTTATATATTGCTGCTGGCCTGGATGATTGGTTCTGTAATTGGGACGCTGGAAACAGGTCAATATCTAGCACAGATTGTTAGCGATGCTTCAATCAGTTCAGCATTTTTGCCACTGTTGTTCTTTATTATTGCAGGCCTGATGGCATTAGCGACAGGTACATCGTGGGGAACATTTGGGATTATGCTGCCAATTGCAGCGGAAGTTGCAGTTATAACAGACGTTTCTATGTTGCTTCCAGCACTATCGGCCGTATTGGCAGGGGCTGTCTTTGGTGATCACTGTACGCCAATTTCAGATACGACCATATTATCATCCACAGGTGCTGGCAGTAACCACATTGATCACGTTCTGACACAGCTTCCCTATGCGCTTATCGCAGCATTTGCTTCAGCTATAGGGTATTTAATAATTGGTATAACCAATCAGGTAATTCTTGCACTGTTAGCTGCATTAATTGTAGTAGTTTTGGTTGGATTTATTATCCAGTTTATCAATAAAAGAACATAGTAAATTCAGGTGAAATCGGTCATCACGTTAAGTATTAAAATACTTTGTGATGGCCTTTTCCCGTATTGTAGTAGAGAATTTTATTTAACGAAAATAAAGCGAATACAGAAAATTTGTATATTACTTTGACATAGTCTAAAAGTACCGTTATAATACAAACATCAATATCAGAATAAAATAAAGATTGTAAACATTCCTTGTTACTCCAATACATATACTTAGGATGTAAGAAGGAAGGAAAAAGGGGAGGTCTTTAAATGGAAAATCGTTCTCAATGGGGGACAAGAGCAGGTTTTATCTTTGCTGCTGTTGGTTCCGCAATTGGTCTGGGAAATATTTGGCGATTCCCAGCAACAGCGTATGAAAGTGGTGGTGGTGCGTTTTTTATACCATACCTAATTGCTTTATTAACAGCAGGTATTCCAATCTTAATTATGGAATTTACCATGGGTCACAAATACCGTGGGTCTGCCCCGTTAACTTACAAGAAAATGAGTAAAGGAACAGAATTTATTGGTTGGTGGGCAGTGTTAGTTGCCTTCGTCATATCCACTTATTATTCTGTTATTATTGCCTGGGCTATATCTTATTCAGTATTCTCATTTAACTTGAATTGGGGTTCAGACACAGAGGCGTTCCTATTTACCGATTATTTGAACCTAACTGTTGACCCTGGTCAGACAGGCAGTTTCGTTCCAGGAGTGTTAATTCCTTTAATCATTGTATGGGCAGTCGTACTAGGTATCCTGTTCAAAGGTGTTAAAAAGGGTATTGAGATTGCAAACCGAATTTTTATACCAGCATTGGTAATTATTTTTCTTATTATTGTAATTCGTGCAATTACTTTACCTGGAGCAATTGATGGTCTTGAGGCATTCTTTGCACCTGATTTTAGTAAAATTGGAGATCCGGATGTTTGGGTAGCTGCTTACGGGCAAATATTCTTCAGTTTATCTATTGCTTTCGCGATTATGATTACGTATTCAAGTTATTTACCGAAGAAAACGGATTTAACAAATAATGCTTTCATTGTTGGTTTCGGTAACTCCAGTTTCGAGTTACTAGCTGGTATTGGTGTATTTGGAGTCTTAGGTTTTATGGCGAATCAACAAGGAGTAGCAGTAGATGAAGTTGTTTCTGGTGGGGTTGGATTAGCATTTGTCGTTTTCCCGGCAATTATAAATGAATTCCCTGCACTAAATGAGCTATTTGGATTCCTGTTTTTCGCTTCGCTGGTGCTTGCTGGCCTATCGTCACTTATGTCAATTACCGAAACATATGTTGCTGGTTTAGTGGATAAATTCAAGATATCACGTTCAAAGGCAGTATTATTCGGTGGTGGAACTGCGGCTGTAATTTCATTATTATTTGCAACACAGGGCGGTTTAAGCTTCCTGGATGCTGCTGATTACTTTATTAACCAGTTTGGTGTAGCCTTCGTTGGTCTTGTCGAGGTAGTAGTAATAGCATGGTTCTTGCGTAAACTAGGAGATTTCAAGGAACATGCAAATGAAATTTCAGATATTAAGCTTGGCTGGTGGTGGACACTAAGTTTAAGTGTTATTACACCAGTTGTACTCGGATATACTATGTACGGCTTGTTTAAGCAGAACCTGCTGAAACTATTTGAAACGGAATCTGGTAACTATGGTAACTATTCAGATACGTTTATCCTGTTTGGAGGATGGTTCGTTGCTGCTGGTGCATTAGTGATTGGTGTCTTGTTAGCATTAACGAAATGGAAATCCTCAGAAGCTGCAGAAGAAGAAGTAAAGAAAACTGGGGAGGGTAACTAAATGAGTGGTGGAGCAATATTCGTTATGATCCTTGGTATGGTAATTATTTGGGGAGGATTAGCAGCAAGTATCACAAACGCTGTTAAAAAGTCCAAATAGTAAGTAAATAAATGTATTAAGAGCCTTTACCTTATTGCGGTAAAGGCTCTTTTATTAGTTCTTATCTTTCGCCATTTTCTCCCATTTACGTAAGTACGGAAATGGATCAAATGAGAATTCACTATAACCGTTGTCTTTATACATTCCATAATGTAAATGTGGCGGAAATTTACCTGAGGTTCCGGGTGGTCCATATCCAGTAGAACCGACACTACCAAGAACATCTCCAGGTTGCACTACTTGCCCCACTTTAATATCATCATCATATCCACTTAAGTGTCCATAGTAGTGATAAATGTTATATATATCCCGAATACCTATTCTCCATCCTCCATATAAATTCCAGCCTTTTAATTCAACAACGCCGTATGTTGTGGATTTAACAGGAGTTCCATATCCGGCAAAAATATCTGTACCCTCATGGATTCTCAAGCCACCAAATCCACGCCTGTTTCCCCATGTACTTCGGTAACTGTAGTTATAATTCAGTGAAACAGGGAAATCCCGATCTGTCAGGTTAATACTCTTAAATTTTCGGAATACTTTTGCTGTATTCATGATAGTTTGAACAGTAAGGTCCCGTTTATAGTAATTCCATAGTGCAATCTTAACTTCATCCTTAGCTGGTCCGTATTTCAATATTATATTAGCCATCGTATACAGTACATCTTCAGGCTGTTTTGGATCAGCCTTATTATCTCCATTTCCGTCTTTTCCATTTCCGTGAAAAAATTGTATAATATCTTCATTTTTAATCAAGGAACTATTTCCAAGACCGTACCAGAGTTCATTTGGAATTTCTATTGATACTACTCTTTCTTTGGAATCATCTTTCTTGCTATTCCGTTCATACTGATCAATTGCTGCTATATAATACCAGGGGACTTGCGTCAATGCCTCAGTTTTTTTGTATAATGCCATACGTTCATCATATAACTGCTCTTCTGCCAGTATCTCCTGTCCTCCGCAGTATAATCCAATTATTAAAATTGGTAACAGAAGCGTATAAAGTTTCACCGACATAGACGTTTCACCTCCTTAGTTCTCTAATATCAGCAGTTGTTTAGCCGTCCATCCCTTGTGGTGATTTTTTCATCTCTTTAATTATCCGGTTTATTGTATTATCATAATTATTATCTTGAACACTTGAATTATGGAGACTCTGAATATCCTGCATTAGTAGCTCGTTTTCAGATACATAAATTTCGAAATACCCAGGCATTACAGAAACAGCTGATTTTTTGGCCATATCTGCTGCTTTCATGGAGTCCATTTCCTCACTTTTTGAATACGCGATAAGCACTTTTTCATCAGTTACAAGAGTAGCAACTTCTTCAAAACCATCATTTCGTAATATTATCCGGGTTATCATATTAGCCATCTTCGTTCGGTCGATTGTGACGGAATGATTTTTTTCAGGATCATTATTTAGTTGATCCTTCGTGTATCGTACATAACCTAATTTGTTATTACCGTCAGGATTGGCAGGTTGATTTTCTTGAGCAGGATCCAGTTCATTGGTCATCTGATCCCGTTCTTCCGAAGTGTTTTCTGTATCACCACAGCCTGTAAGTACGATAGTTACAATTATAAAAAAAGATAGAAAAGTTTTCTTGTTCATAGTTCTCCTCCTAAAGTAATTTCACATAACCTTAGTTTGTTGTATTGTGAAGAAATCATTCACCAAATTATTGTAAAAATTGGTGGTTGTTCCTTGCTTGGATGTGATAAACTATACTCAGCACAAGTGGGGTGACTTAATTGATCGAAATTCAAGGGAAAAAATACGAAATTATAGAAAATATTAAAGACGCTTTCCAAGAGGAAAAATTTAATGAACGATTTTCAGACATATTGTCAAAGTATGACTTTATAGTTGGGGATTGGGGATATGAGCAGCTTCGACTTAAGGGCTTTTATGATGACCAAAACTCAAAAGCTGCATTCGATACGAAAATAAGTACGTTGGATGACTATTTGTACGAGTACTGTAATTTTGGCTGTGCCTATTTTATTATAAAAAAAATCGATTAAAAAGCAGTAGTTCAAAAAAGAACTACTGCTTTTCTTCTTCTGGACGAACATCACCTGGTTCATCATGAATAGGATGTGCACCAGGTGTTTGTCGTGGCAAGTCTTCATGTTGCTCTTTGTCTGGATAAACAAACGCACTCTGACGGCGTTGACCCTTTTCCCATGGTGTTGACTTACTAAAGACTGGTTCCTCATCATTAATAGCAGATCCAAAAGGTCCTTCAGGAAATTCTTCAGGTATTAAGTTCTTCTGGTTATTTACATTTGAAAAATTACTATACTTCTTCTTATCCTTCTTTGACACGCAACATCACCCTTTCTTTATTTAATTTCTGCAACTTAGTAGAAAAATTTCATGTTAATTTAATCCAAAAAAACGATTTTACTATAATTTTTTCTGAATTTATTCCGATATTAAGGTAAATGTCAATAGTTTAATAATTTTTAAAAATAGATAAATATTCCTAGTTATTTCTAATTGTATGTTGATGATGAGTCTTTAGTCATGTTTTGATCGAAAACCATAACCAAGAGTTGCTTTTGATTACAATTTTTGGTTACATATAACTATACTGAAAATTCCTGAATTCGTCACAAAATAGACATAGAATATATTTATGCAATCGTATGAGTGTATAAGTATGTTTTGAATCATTTTGGCTGGTGGACAGAAATAAAGAACGTGATAGATAGGGGGATTGTGGGTATTAATGATTATTCATTTGTAAAAGCAAACTGGTTAATTAGTAAGGTGAGATTCATTTCTGGATAATCATGAATTGAATGGCAATATCATAACTTAAAAAAGAGTTCAGACAGAAGAAGCAGCAAACAATTATGAGGCTAAGGTTATAGAATTCAATTTAAAAATACTTATGTATTCCATATGATATAAAGTTTTTTTCGAATAATACCAAATACCGACTGGAATGCTTGTCAATTTTGTATAGTTAGTAGTAGTAAATATAACTTGATACAATATAATCATAATTTTATAAAAATCGGTTTGTCAGTCTTACGTCTAGCGTATAGTAAGTAAACACCAGTGTAACTTGATTGACATGTTATATTTTGTAAATCATGTAGGTTTAATAAGCTGTACTATGTTTACGTAATCTAGGGGAAATCAATAACATTTATTGATTTGTACCAGCACTGATATTAGGTGATTTTTAACATTTTGTGAATTTTTTATTGAGGATAAGGAGAAACACAAATGATAGAATCAAAGAAAAGAGCCGGAATATTTTTTATATTAGCTTTTATCCTAGCTATAGCTGCAGGGTACCTGGTATATGAGAAAGTTAAAGAACTAAATGCAGAATTGGGAGGGATGACAGAAATTTATGTTGCAAAAGATGAAATACTTCCGAGAGTCCCTTTAAAGGAAAGTCAATTATCGGTAATGGAAATACCAAATAAATTTGTTACAGATTCCCATATAACCGATTTTTCAAAGGTAGAAAACCGTGTCTCTGTTGTTCCTTTAAGTAAAGGGGATATTATAACTGAAAGTATGATAAAACCTGTTTCCAATCTGCGAGATGAGAATCATAGACTAGTTTCTATTAACCGAAAGGAAAATGTTCAGTTTGATCAAGTGATTGATGTGTTAGATCGTGTGGACATAATCGTTTCCTCAGATGAAGAAACACATACTTTTTTGACTGATGTACCAGTGGTTTATTCGGATGCTTCAGAAGATGACTTTTCTGGAATCGCTGTGGAGTTATCTACGGAAAACGCTGAAAGGTTAATACATCAACAAAATTACGCAGAATATATTCGAATATTGAAAGCAAATGTTGGTAAAGCGAAACCGATGGAAAAGGAAAATAAAGAATTAAAAGAAGAAGAACAAGTAAAAAACGAGGAAGCGTCAAATAAGGAAGCATCGAATGAGAAAGAGACCAAAGATGGTGCTATGGAAAAAAACAAAAAAGATGGGGAAAAGAAAAATAAAGAAAAAGAATAAAGATTCCCTCAAGATAAAGAAAGAATTCGAGGAGATAAATAATGAGTGAGCAGTTAGATATTTTAATTGTCAGTGAAGAAGAATCAATTACAAATCAAGTACTTAATGCAATTGATCGGGAAGAGAATAACGTTACGGTAATTGGACCAAATGATGTATCCCGTGAAGTGAATCGGCAAACAAGAGACTTTGTGATTTTTATTCAAACAAATAGTGATTATATAGTGGAACAGGTACAATATGTTAAATCCATTTATTCACCTACATATGTTATTTACTTAGCAACACATTCAGATATTGGTTTACTGCGAAGTGTTATGCGAGCTGGTGCAGAGGAATTCTTTATATTACCTGACGAGCTAAGTCTATTTATTAGTCGTTTTCCAACGATGCAAAAAAACTACAAACTAAAAACCAATACAGAACGGAAAAAAGGGGTGGTATTTGGGCAAGGGAGAGGTCAGATTCAAGCGTTTTACAGTGGTAAAGGCGGTACGGGTAAAACGGTGATTTCCTCTACATTTGCTCAAACGATAAAACTTGAATCGGCAGCAGAAGTGATTTTAATCGATTTAAATGTTCAATTTGGAGGTATAGAAACGATAATGACTCTTGAAACAAACCGATCCCTTACTGACCTCCAACCCGTAATTAATGAATTAAATGAAAATCATATTAGGAATGTATCCCAAACAGAGCAACATTCGCAGTTGGAAGTATTAATTAGCCCCACTGATGCAGGGGCAGCGGAAACCATTGATGGAAATTTCATAAGCCGTTTATTACGTGCCTGCAGACGCTCGTTTGATTTTTGTATTGTCGATTTACCATCCTTTATAGACGCAAATACTGTGACCGCAATTGAGGAGGCAGATAAAATTTATTATGTTTTACAACCCGACACTCCTTCTCTTAAAGTTTTAAAACATTTTGAAGAATTAAGTAAGCAACTAGGAATAGATTTAAAATCAAGTATGGAAATCATTCTTAATAATGTATCGAAAGAAACGGAGCTAAAGGAAAAGGATATTAAAGATTTGGTGCGTTATCCTATTTCCGCCAGTATAAGAAGAGATTATAAAAGGCTGCAGTCATTTATAAATGAAGGAAAGCCTGTCCGAAAAGCACAAAAGGAAAAGCTCATTCCATTTTCAAAAGATATCCGCAAATTTGCGAAGTCCGTTTTAAGTTAAGGGGGTGATTGTAATGGCTTCGTTATTCAATCGACGTACAAATCAAACAGCAAAGACTAAACCAATGAGTCACGATCAAAACCAATATATTGAAGGGTTGGTTGAGCATTACAAAAACCGCTTGTTACGTGATACCAATTTAGAAGCTTTGACAAATTTGAATCAGGGTGAGATGAGATTAAAAATCGAACAATTAGTCTCTCAATTTATGTCAGAGGAAAAAGTGATTATTCAAAGGCAAGATAAAAATCTGCTGATTAGTCGAATCTTAGATGAATCTGTTGGTTTCGGGCCATTAGAGCCTCTAATTGCAGATGAATCTATAACAGAGATATTAATCAATGGGCATGATGAAATTTATATAGAGCGATTTGGGAAATTGGAGTTAAGTAATATCACTTTTCGTGATGATGACCATGTCAGACATGTTGTAGATCGAATTGTAGCACCGATTGGCAGGAGAATTGATGAAAGCTCACCAATGGTAGATGCTAGATTACCAGATGGGAGTCGTGTGAATGCTGTTATCCCGCCCGTTAGCTTGGATGGAACACTTGTTTCAATTCGTAAGTTCCGTAAAGATCCTTTTCAAATGGATGACATGTTGCAATTTCATACACTAGATGAAAAAATGGCTACGTTTTTACAAGCGGTGACTAAATCAAAATTAAATACATTAATTTCTGGTGGTACAGGTTCAGGTAAAACAACATTGCTTAATGTGCTATCTGCAGATATACCTCATGGTGAGAGAGTTATAACGATTGAAGATTCTGCAGAACTCAAACTAGACCGGCCAAATGTCATTGGTATGGAATCAAGATTAGAAAACGTAGAAGGGCAAGGAGAAATAACAATTCGGCAACTTGTTCGAAATGCGCTAAGAATGCGTCCAGATAGAATTATCGTGGGTGAGGTTCGAAGTGGAGAAGCCTTTGATATGTTACAAGCAATGAATACCGGTCATGAAGGATCTATTACTACAGTGCATGCTAACTCAACAGATGATGCACTAAGGCGTATAGAAGCTATGGTTGTAATGGCGGGTTTAGAATTGTCACCCAGAACTATCCGTGAATACATTGTTGGAGCGCTTGATATTATCATTCAAGTTACACGGCTAACAGATGGTACAAGAAGAATCGTAGCGATTTCAGAAGTAATTCAAAATGAAAATGGAGAGCATCAGATAAAAGATATTTTTATATTTAAACGTACTAATATGACAGAAAAAGGGGATATAGAAGGTTATTATACACCAACAGGATATGTTCCTAAGTGTTTAGACAGATTAAATATCTTTGGTAATGATACCCCTGAATCTCTCTTTTATCCCATTGAAGAGGAGGTTCATCTATGATTCCCTCTATTTTTGCTATACTAGCGGCATTGTGTTTTATCTTTTTCCTTGCCTACTGGTTAGATTACCGAAGAACAAAACGCAACTGGCGTAAGAATGCAGAGCATTTTTATAAACCAGATCTAGAACGAAAAAGTTTTATTGTTTTAATAGGAGACAGATATGATCAATCTGACATGGCCCAGCCAATGTTCGAAAAATTAAAGCAAGCAAATATTCCACTTACACCTTCTGAATTTATCGCAACGCAGTTCGTATCTTTAATGGGAATTATTTTATTATTAATGAATATGTTCAGCATAAAACTACTATTAAGTGTGTTCATAGCATTAATTTTACTGGAAGGCGGTAAACGTGTCCTGTTTGCAGTTCGTAAAAATAAAATGCATGAAAGATTAGTAGATCAGCTGCCTGAGATATGCAGGATTTTAGCAAATTCCACCCGATCAGGAATGACATTAAATCAAGGTATTCAAATGGTAGCACAAGAGATTTCCACTCCTGCCAAGACGGAATTCAAACGCTTGGCACATGAATTGTCATTGGGTATATCTTTTGAACTGGCCATTAAGAAGATGGAATCACGAATTGATAATAAAGAATTTAATCTCTTTGTTGCAACAATACTCATTCAGAAAAAAGCTGGTGGAAATATTTCCTCTATTCTGGAAGAAATGAGTCAAACATTAGATGATAGAAAGTTATTAAAACAAGAGATTAAAACAATGACAGCCGAGCAGCGTTATGTTGCGATTTTAGTTCCCATTATACCGATATTTCTTGTTTTAATGATGAATAATATTATAGATGGTTTTTTAGATCCTTTATTCACGGGGATTGGGATGATTTTACTACTATTTTTTATAACTGGTACTGTTCTAACATTTTGGTTAGTGCGAAAAGTAACCAATATAAGGGTGTGAGCAGATGGATGGATTAATCGTGTTGTTAATAATACTCACTCTCTTTTTCATTGGATTAGGTCTTAAATATTGCTATGAATATACTATTTATAAGAGTGACCTTAAGAAAAAAGCAAGAGATGAACATTATATTGAAGATATTTTTGCAGAGAAACAAACCCGTAAGGAGAAAGTAATTACAAAAATTTTCCAATATGCTGATGATTTCTCTGGAATAGGACAGAGAATTAATTTTTACAGCGAAGATCACGATGTTAATAAGTGGCTAACAGAATCTGGTCACCCTTATCAGTTAACAACTGAAAGGTTTCACGGGCTGAAGATATTCTTTATGATTATTGGATTGATTATTGGTGGGGTAGCACTGATACTAAGATTTCCTTTTTCTGAGCTTACCGTTATTATTTATCCGATTATTGGATACCTAGGCGTGATTTTCTGGATAAAATCAAAAGCTAAAAACCGTCAGGAAGAATTGACCTATCAATTACCGGATTTTCTAGACACGATGAGTGTGACGTTAAAAGCCGGAGTCAGCTTGGATCAAGCTTTAAAAGATATTATTCCTTATTTTGAGGGTCCAGTTAAAGAAGAGTTTGGCCGGTTTATACAAGAAGTTCAGGTCGGAGTTCAAAGGGCATCAGCATACAGGATGTTATTAGAAAGAAATACAAGTAAAGAATTTCAAATTTTAATTAAAGCTTTAATTCAGGGGGAAAAATTGGGGATCCCTATTTCAAAAACATTTCATCAGCAATCATTAGAAATGCGAAAGTTAAAGAAAGAATTAATTAAACAAAAGGCAGCAAAAGCTTCACCAAAAGTTACATTAATCACTACTTTTGTTGTTTTACCTTCTGCGCTAGTACTAATCGGCGGACTGATGATTATGAATATGTTCAGTCAAAACAGTAATCTGTTTGATTTATTTCAATGAAAAAATGAATAATAGCGAGACCCATTATTCAATAGAATAAATTAAAAATAAAAAGGAGAGGTATTATCATGGAAAAGTTAACAGAACTTTATGTAAATGCAACACAGCGATTGAATAATGAGAAAGGTGCACAATCATTGGAGTGGTTAGGTATAGCTGCATTATTAATTATGATTTTGGGAATTGTGTCAACTGCAGTTAGCGGTCAGTCGGGTGGAATTTCCGAAATAATCAAAGGAATTATCGAAAAAATAAAAACCATGGTAGGTTAAAATGTGCTACGAACGTTAGCTTTTCAGGAGGTTTACTTTGTTGAAAAAAATGATAGTTCTAAGCGTTTTGTTTACTATTTTTATAACAGGTTGTTCAGAGGACTCAAATAAACAAGAGGGAAAAGATGAATCCATGGAAGCAGGAACCGTGATTACACCTGATGAAAAAAGTAAAGAAAATGAAAAAGATAATGTCGAAGCGAAAAACAACACAAGTTCACCAGAACAGTTTGACATAGAGCCACTACCAACTAATGTTGTAGAATTAGTGGCTTTGGAACAAGGTGAATATGCCCAGGAGGTTTTTAATAATAAGGATGGGGCCAAACTGGAAGGTGCAGCATTATTAGATATGCTTGGTGAAGATGTGCCTGAAATTAGCAGTAATCCAAGTGAGGCAGAATTAGATTATTTTTATAGAGAAGTATTAAAGCTGGTACAAGATGATTACATTGGTGAAGAAGAAATTCTGAAAGACTTAAAATTCCAGCTGCTGGGTAGTCCAGAATTAGAAGATCCCAGATACCAATTTAAAGAACAATTAAATATAGAGATCTTATTAGATGCGTCTGGCAGTATGGCCGGCGAAATAAATGGGACAACAAAAATGGCTCTGGCAAAAGAAGCAATTACTTCTTTCATGGAGGAATTACCCGAACAAACAAATGTCGCACTGCGTGTATATGGTCATAAAGGTACAGGGGCAGATAGTGATAAAGAATTGTCTTGCAGCAGTTCGGAAATTCTTTATGGATTCAATCCATATAAAAAAGACGCTTTTTCCAATGCCTTAGATAAGGTGAACCCGGCCGGGTGGACACCAAATGGTTTGGCAATATCAAAAGCTCAGGAAGATTTAGCAGAATTTAACGGAAAAGAAAATACTAATATTGTATATGTGGTCAGTGATGGTATTGAAACGTGCGGCACAGAGCCGGTAAAGGTTGCACAGGATTTCTATGATTCTAACATCAAGCCGATTATTAATGTCATTGGATTTGATGTCGACAACGAAGGCCAAAACCATTTGAAAGAAATTGCAGAAGCTGCAAAAGGAATTTATCAGGCAGCAAGGGATCATAATGAACTGGCAAAAGAGTTTGATAAAATCAACGAATTGGCCGAGGCATGGGAAGAGTGGAAAGAAAAGGGTTCACAGCAAATAGATTCAAAAGAAACTCAAAACAGTATTGATATTTTTGTGTATATAACACGAAATGTAGTAAAGCTTCGTGAAGAACAAACGTCACTAAAGTATATATTTAAAGCATTTTTATCAACAGACCAAATTTCTGAAAAAACGTATCAGGGCTTAATAAAACGTAATAAGACATACCACGATAAAATGCGGGATGAAATGGATAAACTGGAGGAAG
Source organism: Virgibacillus sp. JSM 102003 (assembly GCF_041949995.1). NCBI lineage: Bacteria > Bacillati > Bacillota > Bacilli > Caryophanales > Bacillaceae > Virgibacillus > Virgibacillus sp. JSM 102003. The sequence continues at coordinate 74,873 of NZ_JBHFQH010000014.1, read as the reverse complement.
AGTTAGAAACTTGGAATAAAAATTCTTATAAAAAAGCGTTACAAAAGCTGGAAAATAAGTACAAGGAAAATAAGGTAAGTAATTAAAGTAAGTACACATAATTAATTTTAAGGATGGTTGTGTATGGAAAGGAGCTGACATGAAGAAAAGGAGACAGAATAGGCGAATTTCTATTATATTAATTGTTGGCATTCTCTTATGGAATGTATTTCCACTGATGGCTATGGCATTCACACCAGGTCAACCGATTACTCCTGGGGAAGCTATCACTCCTGGCGATCCTATATCTGGAGGGGAATTTATTGTTCCAGGCGAGATTTACGACTATGGGGAAGCCTATAAAGATGGGTCTCCCGTTGAATCAGGTGATAGTTTAAATTCGGGAAAACCAATAATAGAAGGAAGCACTAGTCCCGGCGGTCAATTTATTACACCGAATGCCCCCCCAACCCTCTTTCCAATTATGGGGGGAGAGGCCATTCAATCTGGTGACGGTATTCAAGCCGGGAATCAAGTTGATGCGGGCAGTGCAGGGACCGGTGGTACTGCTGTAGAAGGCGGTTCAGCCAGTAATGGTGGAGAACCTGATGCTAACGGATCTGCTGTAAATGGCGGTAATGGCCCTAACGGCAGTGCAATGCAGGGCGGTAATGGTCCAAATGGCAGTGCAACACAGGGGGGGAACGGCCCTAACGGTAACCCAACACAGGGCGGTAATGGTCCCAACGGAGATGCAACGAGTGGTAACTCCACTAATTCTGGGGAACCGCCATCTCTTTTGAATACAATTTTTAGATCAACAAGTGATAGCGATAGTTTTATAGATATGGCTGCAAATATTGCTAAAGATGTTAAAAATTATGCGCTACGATTAGGTGATGACGTAGCACAAGGATTAATCGCAACACATGCTGGTTTTAAGTTTAAACAGTTAGCCGATGGTAAATATTCTGTTTACGGAAAGAACAGTTTAAATAACTCAATAGGAAATTGGTTTTATGATCGGTACAGATCCTATAATTACAACGGTAACAATGCAAACTATGGCCCACATGCCAGACGGGTAGGCGAAGCAAGATATAACGCGTTTATGCAATCAAAAAACATCGGTGGCCCTGGTAGTTTACTGTCATCAGCAGGTAATTCTACTAGATCTGCATTAAATAGTTCTTGGAACGTTGCATCCAGCAGCTTTTGGAAACCTTCCAACATGATGAAAATGGGCGGACCCGTTGGAGTAGCCCTAACTTCAGTTGGATCCGTTTCTAAGTACTCAGATGGATTTACAGACTTCGGCGGTTTAGCCTCCACAGATTTTGCAGCTACTCTGACAAGTGATGTTGCGGTAGGTGTAGCATCAACTGCGGTTGGCAGTGTTGCTTCCAGTATGGCAGCAGGTGCTGTAGCAGGCTCAGTTGTTCCAGGCTTTGGTACAGTAATCGGAGCAGGAGCAGGGTTGATAGGAGGCATTGCAACTACTTATTTCTTTAATAGTACAGGACCTGGTAGGGCAGCAAAAAAATTTGTTACTGATGTTGCCAAAAAAGGTTATGATGCTGTAGTAGATGGTTTTAATAAAACCAAAGATGCTATATCAGACGGTATTTCAAAAATAGGAAGTTTTCTTGGAGTTGGAGGATAGTGTCATCCTCCCCCCTTTCTTTTTTATGGGTTAGCAATTAAATCTGACAGGCAATAGAAGGATTATTATTTTAAGAAAGGCATGGTGTATCAATGAATAAGGAAGTGTCATTTAAAGAAAGCCGAATCGTGGGAACTACCATTTTACTATTAGGCATGGGATTTTTAATGAGTTGGATTCCTAAGGGTAACCTTTTGGTACTGATGGTAAATCTTTTATTGGCATTCATAGCTGGATTTTTATTTTTTTACTTTTGGAAAACAACGAAGCATAAAAGCAAACGTTATTTTTCTTTACTGTCATTTGTGATGGTAAATGTGATGGCTATTCAATTTACGATTCCTCTGTTACGTATTTACTTTTTAACACTTACTTTTTGGATTGGCATTGTTATGCTGATTATTATGGTCACTATGCCTTATATATATGCAAGAAAGATTGCATACGGTATTCAAAAGCCGGGTAAATCGAAATTAGGGAAAATTTACCTTGTTTATTTGGGTTTGCTATTCCCATTTGGAGGATCTGCATACATGAATTCTTTATACACTTCTAATACTGATGCGATCGTCGTTGCATTATTATCATTTTTAGTAGCTTTGTTTTTTTTATTCGTGTCTCCTGTTTTTCTAATTAAACCTGCAGAAATGGATAAGATTACGAAGGAATAAGGGCAAATCCAGTGGAGGTTAATATGTTAAGTTTTAGAGGCTTTATTCAAACAATTGGTGTTACGCTCATCATTACATTGGTCTACGGTTTTATTATAGGTTTTTTTAATTTGATGTCTGTGGAATGGGTAGTTTTTTCAACGTTTATTGTTTCTTATGGGAGTGTTGGGGTTTTAGCGCCATTATGGAATAAGCAGACCCCTTATTTTGCTGCATTTTTGTCAGCGAATGTATTAACCGTGTTAAATTTATTGTTTTCAGTTACGGTACTTAGAATGCAAGTTCTGGTTGACCCGAATACCGTAAACGAAAATTTACTTTCAAGTACTGTCTTTGCTATGTTGATTGCCTTTTTATTCATGCAAATTAATAATAGAATTGAGCGAGAAAACTATGATAAAAACTAGTTTTGAAATTTATAATAGACATCTCATCAAAATCATGATGGTTAGCTTGGTTATCGTTATTCCGTTTTCACTTTTTATATATTTTTCAACGTATTATTTATATGATTCTTTAGATGCGGATCAATACCCAAGTTTATATATGGTATTTTTCATAATCATGAATTTTATTTGCATTGTACCTATGTACCGAAAATTAACAAAAAGTGATATTGATGACGAAGAGGAACCGACAGTTTGGGAATTAATAAAGGAGTTTTTTGAGCATTTTGGTATTATATTATTAATAAGTCTGCCACTTTTTATCATAGCTGTGTTTGGAGTAGCTTTGGCATTTATACCTACTATAATAAGTGGTGCACTATTACTTATCTTTCCTTTTTTTATACATAATATGAACTTTAGAAAGGTTTTAAGGAAAACTGGCAGTATTCTTAAAAGGGAAAATATATTTATCCTTTTGGATTTACTTGTTGTGGTTTCAATACAAATTTTAATATATAGCCTGTTAATGCAAGCTTTTGTCACATTTGAAAATAATGTTTATGTATACGGCATAATGAGAGCGATTGTTAATGCAAGTATTTTCCCATTCTTAATTTTTTATTTAACACAGCGGTATTCACTTGACGAATAAAGGACGGAGCGTTAATGGCAAAGGAAAACTCTTATTCATTAAAAAAGAAAAATATAGGCTTGGTCATATTATTATCCATTATAACGGTTGGTATATATATTGGTTATTGGTTTTTATCGTCAAAGTCAGCTTTTCAAATAATTGATAAGAAAAACTTTATCCCTTATAAATGGTGGATTGTTGCAACGATATATTTAAGTATTTCAGTTATCTTCTCCATTATTGGTGAATTTGTATTTTCTATGGTTGGTTTATATATGCTTGATTCTATTGATCTTATACTTTCCTATTTCTTTTTAGGGCTACTATATTATTCTATTTTTCGGATGAAAGAATCATTGGAAGAAGGCTTTGATGAGATAGAGATTAATAAATATATGCTATTTTTCTTTCACATTTGGTATATCCAATACAAGATCAATAATATTACAAAAAACGATGGGGTGCCATATGAAAAAACTTAAAAACGAAAGAGGATCATTAAGTATTGAGTTTTTAGGCATATTGCCATTCTTCTTTATGTTCTTTCTTGTGTTATGGCAGGTGGTTGCTTCTGGTTATGCGCTTCATACTGTAAAAACGGCCGCCAGTGAAGGTGCAAAGACATATGCGGCAACCACTGATATAGATGAAGCAAAAGATACAATAACACAGGCAATAGGCAATTCATCAGTTGTAGATTATCAAGGGTTGGAGGTTGAGTTTCTAAATAGTAGTGGAAAATTTGAACTTGATTTAGAAGTAAGTCATTCTATAATTTTTGTCCCGGACCAATGGAAGCCGAGTACTTCGATTACTTTTGATGAATCAGTAGTAAGCCAGGTGTTGGTTGAATGAGGAATTCATTTGGCAATGAGAGAGGAAATGCTGCATTTTACATGATTTGGCTACTGGGTATAGTTGCCATTTTGTTTCTGATTGTCATTAATATATCCAATATATTTGTTACTGGTGCACAATCTTCGAATACATCTGAGCAAGCAGCAATAGCTGGTACTTCTGTAATTTTAGATGAAACAAAAAAAGCGATTAACAAATTCGATGATAATCCCTTATCTGTTCCAACACGAGCACATCATAATATGAAAACAATAAAAGAAGTAATAGAGGATAAAAAAAATACTTATCAGCAAACGGTGTTTTCAGAGGAACAAGCATATATAAAAGCGTTAAATAATGTTCTTCCCGGTGAAATTGAAGAACACGGATTGTTGAAAGATACCATAAAAGATCATTTTAACAGTGTGAATTTGAACGATAAAATTTATGCTGTCGTAACTTCAGTTGTTAGTGATAATCAGGGTAATGCAGCAGATACTCAAGTGGTATTATCTAACACTGAGTGGCGGCTTGAAGTTAAAACTTCTGTCGATTACCATAGTATTTCAGATCAACAGTATATTCCTGAAATAACGGATAAAATTGATGGAGAAGGTTTTGGGCCATCCTTGGAGTATTTAGAAAAATTATATTGATAACTCAATGGCGATTTCTTGGCAAATGTCGCTAATGGTCAATGGGTACCTCATACTTCCACTGACTGTTTATGGGCAACCGCACTTAAGATTTTTGCTCGACTTTAAAAAACATATGTATATTAAGAAATAGATTTTTAGGCAGAAAGGGAAGTTATACACAGTAATCGCAGGCAACAAAACCTGCGACATAAAACACTCGGGGAAATCCATGTGACAATCTTCTTAGAAATTAATTCGGAAGTTATGCGATGACAGTTTATTCCTGTGTATTCTACTTAAAGTGGTATTTTAAATGTAACAGAAAATAGGTCCTTTATTTATTTGATGCATGATAAATTCTTTGGATTCCTTTGACATGCATGGTTTAACAATTACTTATTTCTATATATAATTTAGGTTAAAATTTAGTTGACTAGGAGGATACAATTCGTGAGAAAACCATTTGTAATCAGTATTTTTTGTGCGATAACCGTACTTACTGCATGCAGTTCACCCGAGAAAGAAGAATTAGTTGAGTACCATAACAGTTATATAGAAGAGATTAACCCAAAAGCACAGGAAATTGATCAATTATTAGTTCAGTCTTCAAAAGCATCATCAATTGAAGAGGCATATAACATAGAAAAAAATAAAGTTAAACCGCTTGTTGACGAAATCACCCAATATGTAGTAAATAAAAAACCTGACACAGATATTGTGAAGGAAGTAAATAATCTACGTGTAAAGCAATTTAAGGCATGGTCAGAAGCATTTGATTCACGGTTGAAAGCTTTAGAAGTGGCAATAGAGACTTCAAAAAATGACCCAGAGGCTCAAGATTTGATGCAGCAATATGAGGAAAAATTGGGAAAAGCAGAACAAATACGGGAAGAAGCAGACAAAACGTTTAAAGATTTTGCAGACGAACACAATATAAAGATAACTGAAAATTAGTACATAACAGCGAAAGGATTAAACTCAAATTGAATGTTGAAATAATATGAGGAGGTTTCCAATGGAATTAAAGAGTAATGAACAAATTCAGTATGATATTGGAACAAATCTTAAGAGAGGTCTTGAGAGTGTTGGTGGAAAGTTAAAAGTGACAAATGAAAGGTTATATTTTAAGCCTCATGCAATCAATATTAAGAAGAAAGAATTGGAATTATCCATGGATAGTATTACAAATGTGAAGAAATCAAAATCTTTGGGTCTGATTCCAAATGCGTTAACTGTTGTAGTAGATGACGGTAGCGAGTATAAATTTGTTTTAGGGAAGAGTAATGAAATTATGAATTACATCAATTCTTGTCTGAACTAAAGATAAATCTTTTGGCACAGTAGATGAATAAAAGAATCCTTAATCTTGCTACTATTAACAACAAAACGAAGAACCCCCCCGCCCGGCAGTTAAATAAAGAATAGGCTAATGAATAAACATCACAGAAATTCACCTTCATACTACATAATAGTTTGGAAGTGCTTCTATTTACAGCTAGTCTAGAGAAAAGAAGGAAGTTGTTGTCTAATCGAAAACCAATTTGTTTGATAAGGAAGAATCAATAGAATTTGCCAATCAAATAACAATAAGGGAGAATTTAAATCATGAAAAGGAAATTAATCAAACTATTAATGGTGAGCATGCTATTAATTTTGTTATTAGCAGCATGCGGAAGTGATGAAGAGGTATCTGGAAGTAATGATAAAGATAAGGATAATTCTACAGAACAGGAAGCTGAAAAAGATAACAGTGATAAGGAGAAGGAGGATAAAGCTGAGGAAGAAAAAGCTGATGAGGAAACAGAAGGCGCTGTAGCCCCACAATCATCTTCTGAGGAAATATCGTTTAGACAGGTATCATGGATGATGGGCTCCCCAGACCGGAGACCTAGTGCAGGTGTTTGGTACTATACAGCGAATGATCACCCATCTAAATACGATGATACCTTTAAATGGGAGAAAGAAGATATTCTTCTATGGCAAATTAGTAATAAGGAATATCAAGGGTATGATGCTGATACAGAGTTGTTAGTCAAAATGGATAATGATGTCATAAAGATTGTTGTCGAACTGGAAAAAGACGATGACCCGTCTGATAAAAAAATGCCTAGGAACTTTCTAAAGGTTGATAAAGGTGCACTTGAAGGTAAAAGTTTTATCATCGAGACATTGGATGGAGAAGAATTATCATTGAAGTAGACATGTAAAGGTAGAGAAATATTGAATAAAAATATATTTGCTCCTTTTTTTCTGCCAGTGGATGTAGAATTCAACCGAAGCATCAATAAATTATGAACAAAATATCGGGTATATGAAAATGTGGGGAATGATTGTGAAAAAGGGACTTAAATACACATGGTTAGACAAATAACTGCGGAAATCAGTGTCCATAATGAATCTTTTACTAGATGCTGTGGGCTATTAATTCATAATGTTGAACCAGAGAACATCAACCATGAACGATAGGGGGGAATATTGGGGGGGTTATGAGTGATAAGTTTTAGAAAGTATCACAATACTAAGGTTCCTAGCTAGTGATAATATTGATAGCATTTTTCTTTACCGAAATTTCCTAGAGAGAAGATCCCGGATGGCGGCTAGCAATATTATTTTCCAAATAATTTGTGCAATACGGGGGTTACCAAGATTTTAGCGTGTGCCTATGCTTTTCTTGGGTTACCACCCTCTTTTATTTTTTCGGCTTTGTAATTACCAGCTCAGTTTTAATGTATTTTGAAAACGTTCGGCAAAGTACACGGGACTGTTTTATTGATTGTTATATTAAGGTATTTATTTAGGTGGTATTGAATTATAGGATAAAGAAATTGAAAAGGTGGGATTGAATGAATTTATCATTCCGCGAACTTCATAATATACAGTCAATGTATACCTATTATCTTTTTAAACAAAAGGCATTCAAGCATTTTTTGACAGGTTTATATGTCATAATTGGTATGTGGTTGATTACTGCAATTATCACAAAAGGGGGATACTTTCTTACTATAGGAGTTGTTTATCTGACAATCTACCTTTTTCTATTTGGAATGATATGGCTTACTTTTACCTTTGTTGCCAGAAAAGTGGAGAAAAAGCGTATGGCGATGAATCTTTCCAGAGAGCAATTTGAAAATTTGATTGGTCATGATAGGGACACAGGGAGAATGAATAAACAATTTTTTAAGATGCACTTGGCTGAAAAGCGGTTGACTAAGAAAAAGAATGTTACTCCAGAAGAATATAAACAAATTATTGAGGAGAACAGTAAGGATAAGATAACTGAACTTTATGAACAGCTAACGAAAGGATATCAGGTTGATCGGTTAAATAAATTACCGGAGTTCCGAGTTCTTGAAAATCCTTTAATCTATGAAAAAGTGGGAAGTTGGCTGGGCTGGGGTGAGTTGGATAAGCAGCAAAAGAAAGAAAAACGATTTGATAGATATGGCATTATTTTCTTTGGGATAATTATATTGGTACTCGGATTTTTTGGGACAGATGAAATGTCAATATTAGGTAGAATAGCAGGCGGATGCATCGTATTATATGGTTTGTTTTCCAGAAAAATTGGTAGAAAGGAAAGCAAAGGTAAGAGTAGCGACAGTGAAGCGATTTACATTGGCTCGTTACATTACTGGAATAAAAGTTTTTATCATGTTCATCGTGACACACGCTATACATATGACACATCATTTGGCAGAGAAAACATATTTGATTCGACCGGTGATGAAAAAGTAAAAATCGTAAAATGGTATAACACAGTTCCTCCTGCAGAAAAAGGATCATCCGATACAATAGCATATGTCTATAAGCAAAATAAAAACGTCTATAAAGAAAGAGATAATGCTATTGGTATATATTTGAATTTATATATGCCAGATGTTAAGGAATTTGATTCAAGTATTTCTAATAATTTTTATCTTTTACCAAGTGGTAACGAGTCAAAAAAGTCCCTTTATTCCTATCACTCGACTCAGGAAGGTTATGATATCTATAGTGCCGGCGAACCATTGCAAAAAGCAGTCAATCATGTTTTGGAACTGGTTCGGCCATTTACGGAGCGAAACTGGGAAGTGGGTGTCGAATATACGAGAGGATACCTCACTATTTATTTGCCTGAATTTCTTCCTGATATTAAAGAAATAAAAACCGAAGCTGAATTATTACATGTGTGTAGACGAGTAGACAGTTTCTATTACTTTTTGAAAAGATCCTTTATTTGGAGATATGGGGATATTAAAAAATGGAATAAAAGTGAGATTAATAAATCCGGGGTTTATGATATTAAATCAGGACTTGAAAGTTAGCTATTTCTGGCTTATGGACTACAAAACGGGTGTGAAAGAAACGATTTTCAGACTTCGGAGGTTTAGCCTCCACAGATTTTGCAGCCTCCTTAACAACTGATGTAGCAATAGGGGGGACATCTACTGCTATTGGTAGTGCAGCTTCCAGTATGGCAGCAGGGCGCATTGGCAGGGTCGGTAATTCCCGGTGTAGTCACAGCCGTTGGAGCTGTAGTAGGTTGGGGGGGGGACAGGTATTCTGACTATTTACTTGATAACTGGAACAGGACCTGGAAGAGTAGCAAAAAAATTTGTTACCGATGGAGTTAAAAAAGTCTATGATGGAGTTGCGGAAGGTGCAAAAGCAGTTAAGAATTCTATATCTGATGGCTTTTCAAAAGCGGGAGACTTTCTTTGGTTTGGAAGATAACCCTAATCTTATTTTTGGCGTATCATGACAGAAAACACAGTATAGAATAACTATTTATTGAAAGTAAGGTGTATGTATGAGCAAAGAAGTATCTTTTAAAGAAAGTCGGATTGTTGGAACTACCATTTTACTATTAGGAATGGGTTTTTTGGCGAGCGTGGTTCCCAAGATCAATTTAGTGGTGATGATGCTTAATTTACTATTGGCACTTATTGGTGGATTCTTGTTTTATTACTTTTGGAAGATAACGAAACATAACAGTAAACGTTATTTTTCTTTATTGTCATTTGTGATGTTAAATGTGATGGCTATTCAATTTGCAATTCCACTCTTACGTATTTATTTTTTAACGCTAACTTTTTGGATTGGCGTTACTATGCTGATTATCATGGTTACTTTGCCTTATATATATGCAAGAAAGATTGCATACGGTATTCAAAAGCCGGGTAAATCGAAATTAGGGAAAATTTACCTTGTTTATTTGGGTTTGTTGTTTCCATTTGGAGGATCTGCATACATGAATTCTTTATACACTTCTAATACTGATGCGATCGTCGTTGCATTATTTACATTTTTGGTATCCTTATTTTTTTATTCATAGCCCCTGTATTACTAATTAAACCCGCTGAAATGGATGAAATTACGAAGAAATAAGGCCTACTCGGTGGAGGTATAGAGGCTTTATTCAAACAATTGATGTTACGCTCATCATTACATGGGTCTATGGTTTTATTATAGGTTTTTTTAATTTGATGTCTGTGGAATGGGTAGTTTTTTCAACGTTTATTTATATGATTCTTTAGAAGCTGGTCAATACCCAAGTTTATATATGGAATTTTTCATAATCATGAATATTATTTGCATTGTACCTATGTAACGAAAATTAACAAAAAGTGATATAGATGACGAAGAGGAACAGACAGTTTGGGAATCAATAAAGGAGTTTTTTGAGCATTTTGATATTATTTTATTAATAAGTCTGCCACTTTTTATCATAGCTATGTTTGGAGTAGCTTTGGCATTTATACCTACTGTAATAAGTGGTGCTACTTATCTTTCCTTTTTTTATACATAATATGAACTTTAAAAAGGTTTTAAGAATTAAACTTAGTAATGTATAATCGCCCAATATTCAGAACCACAAAGTGATGACTCTCAATTATTCTGCGGTTTATTCCAGTGCGGATATTTATTATGGATTATTAACACTTATTAGAAATTAAACAGGTAAGTAAGAGCGCTTACAACTCTCACTTACATTTGATTTCCTTACACTCTAATAGCAGCATTTACGGATACTGTGGTTATAATTTACAAAATCCCTTCCAAAAACTCCCGAATCTCATCTGCCTCCATTTGAGTCTCATGAAATATGTGCTCGATTTCACCCTTTTTGTAAAGGTCATCTTTTCCAAGTAGAGCAAATCGGTTTTTCTGTAAATAGATGACGACTTGTTTCTTTGGATTCTCTTCATGTTGCATGAAGGCAAAGTCATAGCGTTGTAAATTGCCCATAAAGCTTATGTAACGAACCTCTTTTGTTACTGTTTCATCTTTCAGGTAATCAAACTTATCTCCCATGTTATTTCACCTCGAACAATTTATGTGTTTTTTTTACTATAACATGTTTTGGTTATTCAATCATTTTAAATATGATATAGTTGTATGTAGCAGTATTTTGGGAGTGTGAAATTATGTATTTTGTTGAACGAAAAAAAATTGAAGAGACACTTATATATATGGAAAAATTACTTAACGAAGTTTCCCGTCATAAGTATGAAACGTTTATGGAAAAGTTATACTTGGAACGTACCGTACATATGGTAATTGAATCGATACTTGATGTTGGGAATATGATGATAGATGGGTTTATTATGCGTGACCCGGGAAGTTATGAAGACATCATCGATATTCTTGTAGATGAGAAAGTGCTGCCTGAAAATGATGAGGCAGTCTTTAAGGAAGTAATCCAATTACGGAAAATCGTAGTAAAAGATTATATTGAAGTAGATCATGCGTTATTGGATCGAACAATTCAGGAAAATAAGGACAAGTTAAATCAGTTCAGTTCATACATCAGAAGTTATTTGGATAATGAGTTAGGCGTCGCAAATGCATTTGCAAAAGAATAGTAAAGAGGTATTTAGATAAATGAAGAAATACAAAGGGTATTTAATCGATTTGGATGGTACGATGTATCGGGGAAATGAACGGATTGACGAAGCAGCTGAATTTGTTTCCAAGCTTGATCAATTTGGTATTCCGTACTTATTTTTGACAAATAATTCCTCCAGGACTCAAGAGCAAATATCCGATAAATTACAAAGTATGGATATCCGTTCAACTCCTGAACATGTTTTTACATCGAGTATGGCTACAGCGAAATTTATTAAGCAAAAAAAGCATAATGCACGCTGTTTCGTGATTGGAGAAGAAGGACTGTATGATGCTTTACAGCGAGAAGGTCATATTGTTACAGATAAGGATTGTGATTTTGTCGTTATCGGAATCGATCATGAAATTAACTATGAGAAGCTGTCTAAAGCATGTATTGCAGTTCGTGGAGGTGCTGCGTTTATTTCGACAAATAGTGATGTAGCAATTCCTACTGAAAGAGGACTTGAACCAGGAAATGGGGCTCTGACATCAGTTGTGACTGTTAGTACTGGTAAAGAACCAATCTTTATCGGAAAACCCGAAGAGATCATCATGGAACAGGCATTAAGTACACTTGGCTTTTCTAAAGAAGAAACACTTATGGTTGGTGATAACTATCATACCGATATTCTCGCCGGTATAAATGCTGGTATGGATACATTAATGGTGTTTACAGGTGTAACTCCATATAAAGATTATCCACGGTTGGTGAAAAAACCAACCTATTATGTACATAATTTAACCGAATGGATTGACCATTTAAATATTCACTAAAAAGCCCAGCAAATGCTGGGCTTCTGTTCTTGTATAGGAAATTATTAAATTTAAGTGCTGTGGATAATTGGACTACCGAATCAGCGACGTCCAGCTCCGACGTACAGGACGTACTAGTGCCGGTGATGCCACAGGACGTGGCGTCTTACCGGCCAGCACCTAGCGCCTAGTGGACTTCCCTCCCCGTGTCTACGATAAGTCAACATCGAATCGCTACGCTCTTCGTGTATCCTTTATCTCAGGGAAAAGGAAGATCGACTAAGACCGCCGCTTTGCGTGGCAACGTCGACCTACCCGCAGCGCTGAGCGCAGTCCATACGGCGCTGAACAGGCGCTTGCGCTTTTGTTCGTTAATCATCAATAAGCTGGTCATCACCAGTGGCATGTGCTAAACGACTTGATGCTGCAGCGGCAATTGCCCCTACGATATCATCTAAAAATGTATGGCATTCTCCTGTTGATTTATCATTTAAACGTTTTAATATGCCCGGTTTTTGCTTATCAATATAACCATAATTCGTAAAACCAATAGAACCATACACGTTAACAATGGAAAATGCCACAATTTCATCGATTCCATATAAGCTTTCATCGGTTTCAATTGTTGTTTGAAGTGGCTGTGAAAGCATATTTTGCTCAGCAAGCTTATCCAGTTGAATTCCTGTTAAAACAGCGTTCTGCACTTCTCTTTTTGTTAATACACGATCCACGTTATGCAAACAATCATCCATGCTCAATTCATCATGATATTTTGATTGCAGGTAATACACTAGCTCCGCAATATCTTCTAATGTAACACCACGTTCGGTTAGCCATTCTCTTGCTTTCTGTTCCAGTTCACTCTGATTCGTATTTTCATCCATTAATATCACCTTTTCTTCCGGAAAATTGTTAAGATATTTCTTTTTAAACATACACTAATAATAATTATGAAAGGGGAGAGCAACATGAGGGATTTACTCGCAACATATTATGGGATACAAGCAAATGAAAGAACTGTTTGGAATGGTCTTGAAGGACTCAAACATAATAACTTACTTTATTTTACCATTTCTGCTGATCAGAGGGAAATTATACATATGGAGCAGGCAGCACTTGCCTATTATCTATATGAAAATAATTACAGCCAAACAGCTATTCCAGTTCCAAATAGGAAGGGCGAGTGGTACACAGAATACCATAATAAAAATTATATGGTATTCCAATTGGAAGATAAACCTATTGACAGAAGTGTAGTACATGGTGCATCTCTAGCTCATTTTCACCAAACTGGTTCACGGTATCAATACGAGCCCCAGGCTATTTCAAGCTATGGACAATGGAAACAATTATGGATTGATAAGTTAACCGCTTTTGAAAAGCAGATTGAGGCGGATTCAGTTGAATATCCTAATGAATACCACAGACTTTTAGTAGATGTTTTACCATATATAATCGGACTAAGTGAAAACGCAATTCAGTATATGCAGGAAAGTGAGTTTGAATCACGGTTTCATGAGGTCGATCAAGGTACTATTGCCTTCAGAAGGTACCAGGGAGAGCTTGAATCAACCATATGGACTACGGATCTCGTATATGACCATCCTATTCGAGATTTAGCGGAATATATCAGGTTTAAATTATTGAAGCAAGGTGACCCGATGAGTGAAATAAAGAATTTCCTAGATGAATACAAACAGGTACGCACACTCTCCATATTCAGTTGGCGTTTATTGTATGCACGATTACTATTTCCGATCCATTTGTTTGATATTATAGAGCAGGGGTTCATAGGGCAACACTATGAACAACGCCATGATGAGTTGTATGAAATGATTGAACATCAATCCTTATACGAGGGACGGTTAGGAAAACTTTTTGACCAATTAGGTATTGATAGTAAAGAATTACAAATTCCTATGTTACACTGGCTATAAGCTTGTGATAGGAGCGGATAATTATGAAAAAGCCGATTGTCTATATAACACGGAAAATTCCGAATGAGATTTTAGTACCTTACCAGGACTCCCTTGACTTTCGTATGTGGGAGGATGAAGAAACACCAGTACCAAGAGATGTGCTCTTAGAGGAGGTTAAGGAAGCTGATGGTTTATTATGCTTGCTTACCGAAAAAATTGATCGTGAATTATTAGAAAATGCACCACAGGTAAAAGTTGTTGCAAATATGGCTGTAGGTTATGACAATATTGACGTAGGAGCGGCTCTGGAAAAGAATGTTATTGTTACAAATACACCTGATGTATTAACTGAAACGACCGCCGATTTAGCATTTTCATTATTAACTGCTGCGGCTCGCAGGATTGCAGAAGCGAATGATTATATTCGTGCTGGCAAATGGGATCATTGGTCACCATATTTGCTGGCAGGCTCTGATATCCATGGGAAGAAAGTTGGGATTGTTGGAATGGGAAGAATTGGTGAGTCGATTGCCAAACGTGCAAAAGGGTTTGGCATGCCAATTTTGTACCACAACCGTTCACGAAAGCCAAGTGCTGAAAAGGATCTAGGTGCTACCTATAAGGAATTTGATGAATTGCTTCGTGAGGCTGATTTTGTTGTCTCTGTTATTCCCTTAACACCAGAGACAAGAAGAATGTTCAACAAGGACGCTTTTCGGAAAATGAAAACATCTGCTATCTTCATTAATGTATCACGTGGAGGTGTAGTGGATGAAAAGGCGCTGTATCATGCACTAAATGAGAATACGATTCATGCTGCCGGCCTGGATGTCTTTGAGGAAGAACCGATTGATGCAAATCATCCGCTTGTGAAGCTGGACAATGTTGTTTGTTTGCCGCACATCGGATCAGCAAGTGTAGAAACGCGAACTAAAATGCTAAAGCTTTGCATGGATAACCTTCTTGCTGTTTTTAGTGGTGAAAGCCCAATAACACCAGTGAAAAATCCGTAAAAAAGCAGACTATCCTCAGTCTGCTTTTAATAAGTTATATTTTAAAATACTTGTTCGATTTCTGTAACACCTGGGACCTCTGCCATTAAAGCACGCTCAATTCCAGCTTTCAACGTGATTGTAGAACTTGGGCAGTTACCGCAAGCACCCATAAGACGAAGAAGTACAATGCCATCGTTATCAACATCAATTAGCTCCACATCTCCACCATCACGTAGTAAAAATGGGCGTAATTTGTTTAAAACTTCCTGTACTTGCTCTTGCATTATCCATCGTCTCCTTTCTAATATCATTATAAAACGGATTATGAAAAAAATCTATCCAAAATTTCATTTGTGTATAACAGATATTTTTATTTTATCTTTTATTAAAGATTTTGTAAAATATAAGTAACTAAGATGTGGAGGTTTCACAATGGGGAAAAATATCCTGATAACGGTTTACGGAGCAGAGCAGATTTGCGCCAGCTGTGTTGGAGCACCTGGCTCAAAGGACACATATGAATGGCTCCAGGCTGCAATAGGGAGAAAGTATATTGATGATATTATTGAATATGAATATATTGATATGAATCAGCCTCCTGATGACGAGAAACATCAGCAATTTGTTGAACGAATTTTTGAAGACGATTTATTTTATCCGATTGTTTTAGTAAATGATGAATTGGTTGCTGAAGGTATTCCAAGGCTTAAGACGATATATAGTGAATTAGATAAAAATGGAGCAGTTCTTCAACCATAAATGGAATGAGGTTTGTTTTGACATGGAAATCCCTTTTACGAAAATGCATGGACTAGGAAATAATTATATTTATATTGATTTATTTAAATTTACTATTGCGGAGGAGCAATTATCAGGGATTGCGCAAAGTATATCAGATGTTTATACAGGGATTGGGTCAGATGGCATGATTTTGATTCAGCCGAGTGATGATGCTGATGTTGGCATGCGAATCTTTAATAAGGATGGCTCAGAAGGACAAAGCTGTGGGAATGGATTACGCTGTGTAGCAAAGTATGCATATGAAAATGGAATTATCCAGCGTGAGAAATTTCAAATTGAAACACGTGCCAATGTAGTTGAAGCCGAAGTGAGTGTGAAAGCAGGTCTGGTACAGGAAGTCACGATTAATATGGGTGAGCCAATATTACGACGACAGGCGATTCCGATGATGGGTGAAGATGTCCCTCAGGTTGTTGCTGAGCCATTTACTGTTGGGGATGAAAAATTGGATGTAACTGCAATATCAATGGGGAATCCGCATGCAGTATTTTTCGTAGACTCCATAGATGCAGCGCCACTGTATGAACTTGGACCTATAATAGAGAAGGACCAACGCTTTCCAGATGGAGTAAATGTGGAATTTATCGAAGTGATTTCTAAAAGTGAGCTGAATTTTCAGGTTTGGGAACGTGGCTCTGGTGTAACACAAGCTTGCGGAACGGGAGCGTGCGCATCAGTAGTAGCTGCCGTCCTAAATGGAAGTGTACACCGGAATGAGGACATTATTGTTCATCTGGCAGGTGGCGATTTGGTGATTAAATGGGATGATAATGGTTCTGTTTGGATGACTGGCGGAGCAAATGTAATCGCAACCGGAACGTATTATTTAGCAGATAATATTTGAATAGTTTCCTAGTAGTTTGTATACTGGAAGGTAACATGTTGTATTAATCCGTCTGAATTAATGAGGAGGGAATTAAGATGGTTATTACTCTAACAGATCAAGCAGCAAATCAAGTGAAAGAAATGATGAAAGAAGAGGAAGAGGGTGTCCGTTTACGATTTGGAATTAAAGGTGGCGGATGCAGTGGACTATCATACTCAATAGGTTTTGATTATGAAGTTAATGAGGAACTGGATATGGTTGACGATATTAATGGTATTCCTGTAACAATTTTTAAACAGGATATACCTATTATAGAAGGTACTACGATAGACTTTAAGCAAAACATGATGGGCGGCGGATTCAGCATTGACAATCCGAACGCAATCGTATCATGCGGCTGTGGATCTTCATTTAAAGCGGAGAAACGGGAAGGTGCACCTGAGAAGTGCTAATATATAAGCCAAAGCGCAGGAAGTATGGCGCTTTGGCTTTTTTCGTTGTCTAGGAAACTATAATTCCGCGGTTGTGGATAACTTTCTATGTGATACAATTGAAATTGATCAGACAAACTTATGTTGTCAGCTGTAGTAGGAAATGAAAAAAAGAATTTACTATTCTGCCACTACTTCGTTACGGGGGGATTTAATGTCAAGAGAAACTGTAATGTTAATTGGAATAGCTTTGACTTTTATAGTTGGTATATTTAATTACCTTTCCAGTAGAAGGGGTAAATACATAGATAATTTGAGCGCTGAGAGGATTAAGTGGATAAATAATGTTAGAGAACAATTTAGTTATTTTAATAAAAATGTTTTTATTCAAGCAAACAATATAGATAAGTTCCCAGACGCTAAACCAGCTGTGCGAGCATTTGGATATGACCCGTCAGTCAGTTACAAAGCATCTGACCATATTAGAGGAGGCGAACCTTATTATTGTCGAGTGGCAAGGAAGAAGTAAACTTCATTACTTGAACGTTGTGCCTATCGGTGAGATTTATAAGCGATGGGTCAAAAAATTCCAACATCATTGTATCGAATCATTGAATGAATTGAAAAATAGTTTGGAGGAGGAGAACCTTGAGTAATTCTACATTTGCTATGCGACTTATATCGCAACCACCCCGGAAAAACTTTGGGAAGCCCTTACAAGCAGAGAATTCACAAAAAAATACTGGTTTGGCAAGGAAGTGCGATCTGATTGGAAGGAAGGGTCAACTGTTAACTTTTTGGATAAAAACGGGGAAACCACAGATCAAGGCCAGGTAATGAAGAGCGAGCCGTACAGTCTACTTTCTTATACGCTAAAGTGTGTGAAAGATCAAACAGATTATGAAAGAATGCCGAGGGTCACTTTTGAACTGAAGCCAATGGAATCGACTGTAAAACTGACACTCAAACATGAATATCTGTCGACGGGTGCTTTTCAAGATGAAGGCGAAGGATTTATTGGAATCAACAATGGATGGCCTGCCATACTGAGCAACTTGAAAAGCTTTCTTGAAACTGGGAATACTTTGCCTGAAATCGGCCTTTAATATCCTGTAGATCATATCATTACCCACAAAATACGTGATTTATTTTTTGGGAAAAATAAAAGGTAATAAACAAAAAGGAGAATAAACATGGAAAAAGTAAAATCTCAAGATGGAACGAATATTGCGTATGAGAAAATCGGATCAGGACTTCCTCTTATTCTCGTGGATGGGGCGATGTGCTATAGCTCTTCAGGTCCTATGGGCCCGCTCGCATCACAGTTGTCCAAGTGGTTCACCGTATATACATATGACCGTCGTGGACGAGGGGGGAGTAGTGACACACAACCGTACGCCATTGAACGGGAAATTGAGGATATAGAGGCAATTATTGAAGAAACGGGCAGTTCAGTGTTTGTGTATGGGATTTCATCAGGAGCAGTATTGGCGCTTAAAGCGGCCGGCGCTCTTGGAAGTAAAATTCGAAAGCTTGCAGTCTATGAGCCGCCCTTTACATTTGGAGACGATGCAAGAAAGGCAGCGGAGTCTTACACTAACTCCCTTAACGAATTACTTTCTGTGGATCGACGTGGCGATGCTGTAGAACTATTCATGAAAAAAGTCGGCATGCCGCCCGAGGCAATTGCTGGCATGCGCCAGTCACCAATGTGGTCGGCGTCGGAAGCATTGGCACCTACGCTTGCATACGACAACGCCATTATGGGTGATGGCTCTGTCCCCATTGATGATGCGAAAGCCGCCAAGATTCTCACCCTCGTACTCGACGGCGGCAATAGTCCGGCGTTTATGCATGAAGCGGCGGATGTACTTTCAGAGGAGTTGCCATCCGTGCAGCGCTCCACACTGGAAGGCCAAACACATGATGTCGCTCCGGAAGTTCTTGCCCCAATCCTGAAAAAATTTTTTGTGGGGGACAAAACGAATGACTACTCTTGATGAACTCCATTCAATTGCACTTGCATTGCCGGGTATATCTGAAGGAACCCATTTTCATTTGCTGACCACGGACCTACGATGTTTCGGGAAAGGGATTTGTGAGTATTGACAAAGATCAAGATCATGAGTTCTTACGGCTGGATCGTTAAAAATAGATAAGATAGTTCGTGAAGACCCGGCGATTTTTGAAGAGGTATGGCAGAGTAAGAAGGACCTTATTTGCATCAGATTCGAGCTAGCAAAAGTCCCGGCGTAAAAACTGCAACAGTTGGTTTAACAGTCATAGCGCATGAAGGCACCGAGAAAGTTGATTCGATCATTTGAAGAGAGTCAAAGGAGATATCAATAATAGTAACTAATAAAAAATTTGCTTGTTAAATTACATCTCCATCCTATTGATTAAGGAAAGAGAGGACTGCTTCACAAAATTATTATTAGTTTCACGTTTACATTTGTTCAACTAAAGGGCGCTATCCAGGAGCAAGGATAAGCGCTCATTTTTGATTTAAAGACCGAATTCTGGAGTCAATATAAATAAACTCAAGGATATATTTGATTTGTAATCGTATTTGGTATAAACGGTACTGTAAATGAAAATTTACAAACACCAAAAAACAGGTTTGAAGTTTTTACTTGAATCTAAAAATACTCCCAACACTCAGCGCTGAACAGGCGCTTGCGCTTTTGTTCTTGGTCGAGATATGACTGAATACTGAATAAAGCTTATAAAGACTGATAAAATCGATTGAAAACTGAATAATGCCCTAAATTAATAATAAAGACTGAATTATGGCTGGGAATACTGAATCAAGCTAACGCGCTTACCAAATAAGCCTAAACACTTTTATAAGGTGTTTAGGCCTATTATTTAAAACATACTCGTTGAGTGCTTTGGCTGAATTCGTGCTTTCGGATCGATATATTGTTTTGCATTGTTTATGGCTGTTGGGCCTTCACCGAATCCAGTGGCTATTAGTTTTACTTTACCTGGAAAAGTAGTAATATCTCCAGCACCATATATTCCTGGAATATTGGTTTCCATTTTCGAATTAACAACAATACTGTTCTTCTCTATTTCTAATCCCCAATCCTTAATTGGACCAAGTGTTGATACAAATCCATAGTTACATAGAACGGAGTCGACTTCAACGTCTACTGTTTTATCACCTTTTACTTCTTCCAAAGTAACCTTATCAATTTTTTCGGTACCAGCAATAGCTGTTGGAACAAAAGGTGTCAAAATATCAACTTTCGAATTCATTAATTTTTCTACACTATGTTCGTGTGCTCTAAATTTGTCGCGACGGTGGACCAGACTTACTTTTTTAGCAATTGGTTCAAGCATTAATGCCCAATCGACAGCTGAGTCGCCGCCACCCAAGAGCATGACGTTCTGATCTTTATATTGATTCATATCTTTTACATGGTAATGCAAATTGACGCCTTCAAATTGATCACACTCTCCAACGTTTAGACGACGTGGCTGGAACGCACCATTGCCTGCTGTGATAATAATTGTTTTAGTATAATGGACTTCTTTATCTGAAACCAGCTTGAATGTGTCATCTTCCAGCCGTTCAATTTTATCTATCGACTGTTCAAGTACAATCGTTGGATCAAACATATTTGCCTGTTCCTCAAGGTTGTCCACCAGGTCTTGTGCACGGATCTTCGGAAAGCCTGCAACATCATATATATATTTCTCTGGATACAGGGCAGTTAATTGCCCGCCAGTATGTGGTAAACTTTCAATTATCTTAACACTAGCTTGCCTCATCCCGCCATAAAATGCGGTGAATAAACCAGTAGGTCCAGCGCCGATAATTGTTACGTCATATACTTTATCTGACATGGAAATCCCCCATTTATCTTTTTCGTGTATGTGTACCATTCCTATATTATCATAAACAATTATTTTATGTGTATTGATGCACACAAGCAAGGAAACTTGATCAAAGTTTGAAAAATACAACTTTAATAAATGATAAAATAAAGCTTGAAAATTGTCGAAATAACGTCTAATATAATCAATAGATATTTTATATTACAAACGTGTAACAAAAGTTATATAAATGAAATAAACTCATTTAGTACTTGGCCACAAGCCAAGTTTTTCTAATGTCTTTTTACGTGAAATAAGTCACAAACGTAGGAAAATAACGGAGATGGAAGTGATAAGAGATGAATAAGCCAAATATTGTCATATTAGGTGCTGGCTATGGGGGAATGATGACTACTGTAAAATTGCAGAAGTCACTGAATATTAATGAAGCTACTATTACGCTTGTAAATAAAAATGACTATCATTACCAATCAACTTGGTTGCATGAAAACGCTGCTGGAACTTTGCATCATGATCGTACACGAATTCCGGTAAAAGATGTTGTTAATATGAGTAAAGTCAATTTTATAGAAGATACAGTAGTTTCTATTAAGCCTGATGAAAAAAAAGTAAAATTGGAAAATAGTGTGTTAGATTATGATATTCTTGTGATTGGTCTCGGATTTGAAGCAGCAACATTTGGAATTCCAGGGTTAGAAGAGCATGCGTTTACTATTGGAAACATAAACAGTGCCCGACTAATAAAAGAACACATTGAGTATAATTTCGCAATGTATCATAATGAAAACGAAAAAAATCAAGGCCGTCTCAACATTGTTGTTGGAGGTGGTGGATTTACAGGAATTGAATTTGTTGGAGAATTGGCAAATCGAATTCCAGAGCTTTGTAATGAATACGATATAGACAAAGCACTGGTACGAGTTATTAACCTAGAAGGATCACCATCTGTATTACCTGGGTTCGATCCACAGCTTGTAGAGTATGCTATGAACTCCCTGGAATCACGTGGTATTGAGTTTATCACTGGTGCAATGTTAAAAGAATGTAAACCAGACAGTATTGTTTATCAGAAGGATGATAAACTGGAGGGAATCCCGACCAAGACTACAGTTTGGGCAGCCGGAGTCCGTGCTAATTCGATTGTTGAGGCTTCAGGGTTTCAGACAAATCGTGGAAAAGTAGAAGTTCGTCAGGATATGCGTGCCCCTGATTATAATGATGTATTTGTTATTGGTGATTGTGCACTAATTATGAATGAAGAAACTAAAAGACCATATCCTCCAACAGCACAAATAGCAATTCAGGAATCTGGAGTTGTTGCACATAATGTGAAGGCTTTAATTCAAGGAAACGATGAACTAGAAGTGTTTGAGCCGAATATTCTTGGGACAGTAGCTTCACTTGGTCATACGGATGCAATTGGGGTTGTTCTAAACCAGCGCAAAATATTTGGCTGGAGTGCTACCGTTATGAAAAAAGTCATTGATAACCGTTATCTCTTAAAACTCGGAGGTCCAGGGTTATTAATAAGAAAAGGAAAATTTAATATATTTTACTAGATTAGAAGAATATGAAGCAAAGGCTATAGTGATGCCTTTGCTTTTATACATTTTTGTTATAAAATGGATTTTGTATGCAAAGTGTGAAGGGAGATACAACAGTGATACAGTTTGTAGTTTCTATAATATTGTTCTTTGTAATATTTTTTGGACTAGCCTTTATTTTAAATATGTTGTTAAGACGAACTTGGTTAATGGCACTTATTTATCCGGTTATTGTTTTGATGATAGTTGATGACATGTCATCACTTGAATACTTTAAAGATCCAGGTGGTTCTTTTTCAATAGCATTTTCTAAATTAATGGATATAACAGCTGCTGATATTAGTATTCTGGGAGCAGGTTTTTTGGGGACAATCGTATCTGGAATTGTTATTCGATTATTGCGAAAGAGTGGCTATCAAATGTTTTAGTGTAGTAAAAAAAGCGTTAACCCTGTATTAGAAATGGGTTAACGCTTTTTAAACTTTGTCATTAACTCATCCAGTAGATGAACAAATCTCTCTTTTTCTTCATGAGTTAAGGTCTTATCCCCATATCTTATCTTTTGATATAAATTAAGATAAGAAGGATTTAAATTCAGGCGGGAAAACCATTCCTCAATTGTTTCTGAAGGCTGTCTCCCTAGCCCATTCGTATAGGCTTTCTGTTCAAGTTTGCGTACTTTTCTTCTCAAAGGATCTACTGTTTTCCAGGATGAAAAGTACTTCCGTAAGCTCTTGTCCTCATTCAAGGTGGGGTTAATTGGAGTAACTGTTGAGATGCTGCTTTGTTTTTCATCAGAAACATTTTCATGAATAATTTTTTCCTGAAAAGAAAAATTGCGATAACAATAAGTAAGGCTAATGAAGTTTAGTGTTCTTTATAAAGGTGTTTTAAAAAAGCAATTTTAGCTTTTATAAGTACCCACATAAATTATTTAGTTCCAAGGCTCCTGAATTAATTAACAGAATTTACCATTAAATATGGAAATTCTAAAAGCTTACGTGTATAATAATCTGATATTTGGTAACACTGTCCAGATAGGTAGTTATTTAACGCTGCAGTTCCTCGGTGTATAAAATCATGCCCGAAGCTGTTATATAAAATTAGCATGCTACCAGAAAGGTGTTATCATTGATTAAAACTAAAATTTTGCGAAGAACTAGTATGTTTGTTTTGTTCCTGGGAGCGTTTTTAGTGACCTTATCGTCTATTTCGAATATCACGATAACAGATGTGAATGCTTGGGTTGCAGATGGATCTGAAGTTTCTTATGAAAATACGGGCAAAACAGCAGGAAAAAGGCAAGTTACATTAAAAGAGAAGAATCTAAATGTTGCTAAACAACAGAAAAGATATATTTCAAGTGAGCAAGTAGAAGGCCCGAAAACACTGAAAGAATATAGTGAAGAATTTATTATGAAGCAGTTTCCAAGTAATACAGTTATGGCAACAGGTTATACTGCAGGTGTAGAATCCACGGGTAAGACACCTGTTCACCCCCAATATGGAGTGACGTATTCAGGAGTAACCGTTAAACGAGACTTATACTCTACTATTGCAGCAGATTTAAGCATTTATCCGATAGGAACAATAATGTTTATCCCAGGATACGGATATGGTGTTGTTGCGGATAAGGGTGGTGCTATTAACGGAAACAAAATCGATTTGTATTATGAAACTGTAGAAGATGTATATTCAGAGTGGGGTAAAAAGCAAGTAGAGGTGTATATCATTGAACGTGGTGATGGTAATTTAACAGAAAAGGAACTGAACAATTTAAACGAAAATGAAGCATTACAAGTATTCAGAGATCAAATTACCAAAAGTTAAATAAAAAGAGTTTTCTCTTTATAAAGTGGTTCGATTACGGCGTACAAAAACACAATTTGTACACATAATTGGACTGCTTTTTTTATGAAAGCATCCTTGAATTCGATATCCAGTATCTCAAGTTGATAAATCAGATTCACGATAGAGAGGACTCGCAAGATATAGAGTGCGGAATTCAGAGTCCTTACCTCTACGTGTGAAAAGCCAGCGAGAAAAGGTCACTGTTTCATCCAATCAATATAATGCAAAAAGCATCGAATTGCTAGGCAATTCAATGCTCGATTGTGATAGGTTTATTAATATAATTGATAAATTAAAAATGCAATTGCGATTCCTGATAGGCCACCGAAAAACACTTCGATTGGCTGGTGCCCCAGAAGCTCTTTTAACTCCTTACGTTTTTCATAATCTTCCTTTTTACTCCAGTCCTTGGCTCCGTCCATAAAGTATTGAAAATCTTTGACTAATTGATTTAAAACTATTGCTTGTTCTCCTGCTTGCCTGCGTACACCCGAGGCATCAAACATAATAATAATACTGAAGACACATGCAATTGCAAACATAGTGGATGGGACCCCTTCTGAAATCCCAACACCCGTCGTTAGTGCGGCTACTGCAGCTGAGTGACTGCTTGGCATACCACCATTGCTGAAGGCTAATCCAGGTTTGAATTCTTTTGTCACAAAGAAGCGGATAGGGATTTTTACACCCTGTGCAAAAACAATTGCAGACAATGCTGCCCATAATGGAAAATTTGCAAAGAAACCCATGAATGCATGAACATCCTCTCTGTTGCGTTAACTTTACTTGTGATGAATAGGTGGTAAAGTTTTAAACTCTATAATTTGTAATTTTATCACATATGTGGAAACTTTTCATTTAATGAAAAAAGGATACTCCATAAGGAATATCCTTGCCGACCTCTCATGCATTATGCTTGTGCAGTGGAAGTCCATCTCGATGGAACACGCTTAGCTAAGCTTACCATAAATACTGCAGATAAACATGCCAGTGCAGTGTCTTTTACGAGAAAAGGTATCATGCCAATCCACGCTACAGGATAGGAAATCTGCAGCTCAAGCCATGTATTCATTGCAACATACATATAGCTTACACCTATTCCATAATTAATTACTAATCCAACCAAAGCTGCTACTGTATATACTGGGATGGATGGTTTTTTGCTGAACTCTGCAATGAAGCCTACGAAAAATGCTATGAATACAAATGAAATTATGAAGCCTCCAGTAGGGGAGACAA
This sequence comes from Virgibacillus sp. JSM 102003, assembly GCF_041949995.1. Taxonomy (NCBI): domain Bacteria; kingdom Bacillati; phylum Bacillota; class Bacilli; order Caryophanales; family Bacillaceae; genus Virgibacillus; species Virgibacillus sp. JSM 102003. The sequence goes on along the minus strand of NZ_JBHFQH010000014.1, from coordinate 48,990 downwards.
GCGCCATAGGACCTGCAGACATCTTTGCAAATACAGGTACTCCGGCCACACCGATTAAGATATATGTAATCATGGAGATACTGCCTAACTTTTTACCGAGCATTAAACCTGCTAAAATTGCAAAAAATGTTTGGAGTGATAATGGCACGGATGCGCCACCAATTGGAACTGCGAGCATTGGAAACCATACTGCTATGTTTGCTCCCACAGCCATTAAGCACACAAAAACAGAACCAAATGTTAAATCAATTGGACGTAAACTTTTCACTTCAATCGCTCCCTTCAATATGATGATATAAAAATGCACTTGGATTGTCAACTGTAATTTTTATTGGTTAACGATAGAGTGTAAAAAACAGCCTCTCATAATTGAAAGGCTGTTCTCAGTTATTCTTTTATCGCAGCATCAAGTGCGATTTCCATCATTTCGTTAAATGTAGTTTGTCTCTCTTCTGAGGTAGTTTCTTCACCTGTAAGGATGTGATCAGAAACTGTTAGAACTGAAAGGGCTTGGCGATTAAACTTTGCAGCCAGTGTATATAATGCTGTTGTTTCCATTTCCACTGCTAGCACTTTATATTTAGCCAATAATTCATTTAATTCTTGTGCATTATCACGATAAAATGTATCGCTGGTAAACACATTTCCCACACGTAAATTCATTCCCTTATCAATTCCTACATCATACGCATTCTTCAGTAAATCAAAGTCAGCTAACGGTGCATAATCAATACCATTAAATATCATCCGGTTCATTTGCGAGTCAGTTGTTGCTCCTTGTGCCAGAATAACGTCCCGGACTTGAACGTCTTTTTGAATAGCACCGCACGTACCTACGCGAATTAGTTTCTGAACATCATAACTTTGGATCAATTCATTTACATAAATTGAGATGGATGGTACACCCATACCTGTGCCTTGAACAGATACGCGTACACCCTTGTAAGTCCCTGTATATCCGTACATTCCTCGTACTTTATTATATTGTGTGACGTCTTCTAAGAACGTATCCGCAATAAACTTTGCTCGTAAGGGATCACCAGGTAATAAAATCTTGTCAGCAATATCGCCTTTATTTGCTCCAATATGCACACTCATGTGAATGTTCCTCCTATATTAGATAATGATACAAAATAACGTTATCACAACCAATGTGCAAAAACAAATAAGTTACAGAAATCATTAATTTATTGCTTTACTGTTTCAATCAAGATAATAATTGTATATAATGAGAGAAGGTATTTCATAATAAAGAGATACATAAAGGATATTATTGTTGGAAGGATGAGTTAATATGCAAGAACAATCATTTACAATCACAGCAGATACTGGTGTACATGCACGTCCAGCTACACTATTGGTAAATAAGGCTGGACAATTTGAATCAGAGGTTGAAATTTCATATAATGGAAAAAGTGTTAACCTTAAGTCGATTATGGGTGTTATGTCACTAGGAATCCCTAAAGGAGCAGAAGTGAAAGTCTCTGCAACAGGAAGCGACGAAGAAGAAGCAATCAAAGGTGTAACAGAAGTGCTTAAGGAGCATCTAGGGGAATAATAATCGAGCTAGGGAACTATTCTCTAGCTTTTTATTTTTCACTGATGGAAAATATGCAATTTTTAGAAAATAAAGCACTCCAGATAACGAAATCCCCTTTTATGGTAAACCAAGTTTTCAAACATAAATATGACTATTAAGAAGAGGTGACTTAAATGAACATTTCTGTTTCCCAGCTTCCTGGAATAGGCCAAAAAATTTCAATGAAGACTGCAGAAGATGACATGCTGGTTATAATTGTACACCATACTGGTAAAAGAGAGCTATACTTCTTTGATGACGCTGATAGTGATGAAGCAGATTTTGCTATGGATCTTACACCGGATGAGACTCGGGAAATTGCTGCACAGTTACTCGGTGCAACTTATCAGCCTGTTGGAATTGATAAAATGCGTATGTTTAAACGTCAGATTATTATTGATTATATAACGTTGGAAGAGGCATCTTCACTTGCACATAAAACGATTGAAGAATCAGATGTTCGTAATAAAAGTGGTGCAACGATTATTGGGATTGTTCATGGTGATGATGTTACAGCAATACCTGAAGCAGATACAACATTAATCCCAGGCGATATCCTGATGTCTGTTGGGAAAGAAGAACAAATTTCCACCTTATCAAAGCTATGTAAGGGTGAGGAATGATGAGTTTTGTTTACTGATTTTCCAACACTATTAGGTGCCGGGATAGTTTTACTCGGTATATTTGTATTAGGGTTTATCGGATTCAGAACAAGGTTTCCAAATGTAATACTATATATTTTATTAGGTGTATCGTTCGCTGGATTTTTGGAAGGTAATGAATTATTACATTTTTCCAGTGAAATTGCCATCGTTTTATTGTTCTTTGTACTTGGATTGGAATTCAGTACAAAACGATTAGGTGGAATAGCTAAAAAAATATGGAGTTCAGGTCTTTTGGATGTAATCTTAAGCCTGGGTGTTTCTACATTAATTGCGTTTGGCTTTGGAATGGACTGGTTCACAGCATTCCTTATTGGCGGTATTACATATGCGACTAGTTCATCCATTACAGCGAAACTGCTTGATGATAAGGGCAGAATGGCTAACTCAGAGACCGAGTATATCTTAGGTATATTAATCTTTGAGGACTTAGTTGCCCCAATTGTAGTTGCCATATTAATTGCGATGAATTCAGGCGATGCTTTTGGTGGTCTGGATTTTGCAATACTGTTAGGTAAAATAATTGGTATGGCACTTGTAGCAATTATCTTAGGGAAAACGCTATTCAAGCATTTTGAAAAGTTTTTGCAGCGTATTGATGATGAAGATTTCAAGTTTGCTTTATTAGTGGGGATTGCAGTTTCCTATGGTGGGTTGGCATTATACTTAGGCTTATCCGAAGTGCTGGGTGCATTCTTGGCCGGTGTTATGCTAGCTGAAATTGGTAAAATTGATCGAATTGAAGGTACGGTATCCCCAATTAAGAACCTTGTGTTACCAACTTTTTTCGTCTATTTTGGAACGACTGTTGATTTAGGAGAAGGCGTACCAATGCCAATACTGCTAATTGTACTGATTATATGGTCAATTGTAGCTAAAATAGCAGTCGGTATTGTTGGTGGAAAATTATATGGCTTGTCGAAGCGTGTATCATTACGCGCGGGGTTATCGCTCTGTGCAAGAGGGGAATTTTCAGTAGTTATTGCGGGAGTTGCAGTCGGATCGGTTAAGATATTCAGTGGTGTGTATATCGTAATAGCAGCATTTTTAGGGATGGTTCTGTTCAATTATGCTCCAAAAATAACGAGGAAAATATATGGAGAGCCTGAGAAGAAAAAGAAAAACCTGAAAGTTCCCACTGCATAATAAAGCAGTCTCATAATAGTTGTGAGACTGCCTGCTATTTGTAACGGCTCAATTCTGAGAGAGTCAAATTCTAGTTGAAGTATCTATTTTTTAACGGAACGAGGATCCGTCTCACCGTTCTGAGAGCATCTTATTTGCTATTTAGCGGAACGAGGGTCCACTTCGATTGTTTGTGGCGATACTTCATCCCCTTATTGTATAATCCTGGTCTATTGATTTACAATGCAGGCGGACTTTATCCACGGGATTTGAATTAGTCCATACAATTGTTTGGATAAATAATGAATATAAGTATTTATGGAATCAGGTGTTAAAACTAACAAATATTGTTTTCTTCCTTAAACTGAACCCGATATGCTATTTATAATAGCTTTTGGTATAATATTTTTCTTCTAATCCTTCAATCCATTCAAGAGCTTTTTGATTGAATTCTGAATCTTTTAAGGCAAGCTTTTGCTTTTGATTATCAATCGCTTCATGTAATGACTGATTATAATCAGGAACTTCTCCTTCAAAAGGATGTACTGCTGATTTAACTACATTCATTTTTTCAAAATGTGCCAGAGCTTTTCGCTCATGAAAAAATACGCCATCTACTTGACCGGGATTATGGAGGTCACCTTGCATCGGATGTTTTTCAACTGCAAGAACTTTAATTAAAAATCGTTTGTCACGATCTTCCATTACTTCTCCTATGTATTTTCCTGAATTATATTTTGCACGTACAATATCTCCAATTTTAATTGTTGTCATGATTAGGCCTCCCCTCTACTCTATTGTGCCAAAATACTAGTCGTTGGGCAATCATTAAGGTTTCCTATTTAGCTTAAGAATATAAAGTGATATAATATAATTTAAGGATGTGAGCAGTTATGATGGAATTTTTATATTTTCCAGAAGATAAAACCGAATATATTCCGGCTATTATACAACTAGTCATTTTTATGATTGGGGCCGTAATAGTAATGTATTTTTTCTATAAAGTGTCCAAAAAAGAAGAGAAAAAATTTAATGAACAATACCAGGAGAAATCGTTCGATGATAAAGAGTGAAAACGGGCTTATTAAATTAAGCTCGTTTAATTTTTGCCTAATTGCAGATACTTGTAGTAAAGCATCTGCAAAGGAGTAGCTTTAATGAGGGTATTTTTTGTAGTATTATTACTTATGTTAGTTTCATGTCAGTCAAATGAAGAAACGACAAGGTCAGTTGATATGTATAACGAATCTGGGGATATGATTGGTACAGCAAAGTTATCGGATAGACCAGAGGGGGTACAGGTGAAGCTAAAACTTGAGGGCCTGGAGCCTGGCTATCATGGAATTCATGTTCACGAATACCCTAAGTGTGAAGGGCCAGAATTCATTAGTGCAGGAAACCATCTTAATCCAGATGGGAAAGAGCACGGATTAATGCATCCAAAGGGAGCACACTTAGGTGATTTACCAAATATTGAGGCAGATTCTGGCGGGCTTGCTGATGCTGAATTAATGCTTCCTGGTGCAACACTAATGGAAGGGAAAAAGTCTATTCTTAAAGGGGAAGGGACATCCTTAATTATTCATGCTGGACAGGATGATGGAATAAGTCAGCCTGGTGGAAACTCTGGTGCGAGGATAGCATGTGGCAAAATATTAAAAGAGCCTAATGAGACAAAAGAGGCTCCGACAGATCCTACAAAATTTAATGAAAAACAAAAGGAATAAACGCTTCTTAGTTAAGTGAAAAATGGCTCTCTCAACATCAGTCGAGAGAGCCATTTTTTATAATTTATTTACAGCATTGATTATTCGTTTAACTCCCTCTTCCAACGTTTCTCTAGGACATGCTATGTTTATGCGCATAAATGTTTTTCCTTCTTCACCATAATCGGTACCTGTATTAAGTCCAACTTTGGCATTTTCAATCATGAATTTCTTTAGTTGTTTGCTGTCCATTTGCATGGCACTGCAATCAATCCAAAGTAAATAAGTACCTTCTGAACGGATGACTTTAAGAACATCTGTATTTTCCTCAAACTTTTTCGTTACATACTCCTGATGTTCCTTTAATACGGTCCTTAGTTCATCCAGCCATTCTTCACCATGTAAGTAGGCAGCCTCCATTGCGGTGTTTCCCATTGTATTTAGCATATGATGCCCTTGACTGTTCAACTGTTGGTTAAGTGTATCTCTCTTTTCCTTATCTGTAGTGATAACATATGATGCTTGCAGTCCTGCAAGATTAAACGTCTTTGATGGGGACATGCATGTAATGGTTTGGTCGGCAATGTCGTCAGAAAGTGAGGCAATCGGAATATGCTTCTCGTTCGGATAAACCAGATCGCCATGGATTTCATCTGATAAGATTAATACATCATATTTCAGGCAAAGCCGTGCCATTTCCTGTAACTCTTCCTTTGTCCAAACGCGACCTACAGGATTATGTGGGGAGCAAAGAACAAATGCCTTAACTCCTTGCTTTAATTTATTTTCAAAGTCGTCGAAATCAATATGGTAATAATTGTCCTTCTGTTGAAGAGGATTTTTAACAACTTCCCTGTTATGTGTTTCAATTACACTGTAAAATGGTGTGTATACAGGTGTTTGGATTAGCACTTTTTCATTTGGCTCAGTGAATGCCTGGATCGCCATATGCAAGCTTGTTACGACACCCGGGCTGAATGAAAGCCAGTCTGAATTTATTTCCCAATCATGGCGTTTGTCAACCCAATTGATAATTGCGTTTTTTACATCATCGTCAATAATAGTGTATCCGTAAATACCATGATCAGCACGATCTTTTAATGCATCATTTACAGCTTGTGGGGCTTGGAAATCCATATCAGCTACCCACATTGGCAGGACATCTTCTGTCTGGAATACAGGTTTTAGCATATCCCATTTTACTGAACGTGTATTTCTACGGTCATGAACTTTTTCAAATATTCCCATTGTAAAACCTCCTACTAATCAATAAGTCAATTATATCTTATTAAACACAAAAAAAAAGCAAAGCGCTTATACGCCTTGCTTACAGGGGGAATACGAGAAAGTCTTACAATTTTAGTATTACCCCCTGTATATAAATTTAAACATAAATTGACAAAAAAACTTTAATTTTTTTCCAATGAATGAAACTTATAACATCAACTGTTTCGTTCCATAATTACAGGGCAGGGAGGAAGGCAAAAAAAGTCATTATGCCGATGAGTAGTTAACACTTGAGCTGCAATTTTTTCCGTAGAGAAAGCTGAATATCACCAGAAGAGGGAGCAGAATCGACAGAAGAGCTAGCTGAATCAACAGAAAGGAGAGCTGAATCACCAGAAGGAAGAGCTGAATCGACAGAAAGGAGAGTTGAATCAACAGAAAGGAGGGCTGAATCAACAGAAAGGAGAGCTGAATCAACAGAAAGGAGAGCTGAATTAACAGAAGAAAGTGCTGAATCACCAGAAGGGAGAGCTGAATCGACAGAAGAGAGAGCTGAATCGACAGAAGAGAGAGCTGAATCGACAGAAGAAAGAGCTAAATCACCAGAAGAGGGAGCAGAATCACCAGGATCGCCGGTATGTTAGTGGAAAGCGAGCACATTCCCGTCCGATCAGCAATATCATTTGTAAAAAAAAGCGTTAAATTGCTCAGCAATTCAACGCTCTATACTACTGTTTGTACCCAAAACTACGTTACAATCGTTTTTCTAATTTAGCCTTTTCATCCTCAAATCCTGGTTTGCCAAGTAGTGCGAACATGTTTTTCTTATAAGCCTCTACACCAGGCTGATCAAACGGATTAACGCCTAGCAGATAACCACTTATTGCACATGCTTTCTCGAAAAAATAGACCATGTAACCGAATGTGTATGCATCAAGTTCTGGTAATTCGATAATAAGATTTGGGACATTCCCGTCAGTATGTGCCAGTAACGTTCCTTGAAATGCTTTCTCATTGATGTCGTGAATTGTGTTACCGGCAAGATAATTAAGTCCATCCGAATTAGCTTCATCTGATTCCAGTGTTATTTCCTGTTTGGATTTATTAACATGTAAAACTGTCTCAAATAGGTCACGTCGTCCGTCCTGGATGTATTGCCCCATTGAGTGAAGGTCTGTCGTAAAATTTGCTGAAGCTGGAAAAATTCCTTTTTGATCTTTACCTTCACTTTCTCCAAACAGTTGTTTCCACCATTCGGAAACATATTGGAGGTGTGGTTCATAATTAACAAGCATCTCAACAGTTTTTCCTTTATTATATAGTACATTTCGAACAGCGGCATACTGATATGCAGGGTTTTCCGTTAGCGATGGATTAGCCAAATCATTCTTGGCTGCTTGTGCGCCTTGAATCATTTCGTCAATCGATACACCACTTACTGCAATAGGCAGCAATCCAACTGCAGTTAAAACAGAATATCGTCCACCAACATCATCTGGAATAACGAAGGATTCGTAGCCTTCTTCGTCTGCAACTGTTTTTAATGCACCTTTTGCTTTATCTGTTGTTGCATATATACGCTTTTTGGCTTCATCTTTACCGTATTTTTCCTCCAGGAATTTCTTGAAGATCCGAAATGCTATAGCAGGCTCAGTTGTTGTGCCGCTTTTGGAAATGATATTAATCGATACATCTTTTCCTTCAAGGACATCAAATAACTCTTTCATATAAGTGGAACTCATATGGTGACCAACAAAAATAACCTGAGGTGCCTTCCGTTTATCCTTGGATAGAAGGTTTTGAAAGGAATGGTTGAGCATTTCAATCGCTGCCCGTGCACCAAGATACGAACCGCCGATACCGATGACAAGTAAAATATCAGTGTCTTTTTTTATTTGGGCAGCTGCTGACTTAATCCGGGAAAATTCCTCTTTATTATATGTTTCAGGTAAATCAACCCATCCTAAGAAGTCACTTCCGGGTCCGGTTTTATTATGTAATGCATTGTGTGCCGACGTTACATAGTCCTGTAAATAATTAATTTCGTTATGATTGAAGAAATCTAGTGCTTTACTGTATGAAAAATTAATATGTGTCATGTTTTCCTCCTTCAATAAATACTCATTTTTAACTTTACCGAAGTGATATTGTGAAATCAAGAAAGAACTTGTATATATTTTACCAAAAGTGAAAAACTAGTGAGGAGAACTTTAGTAAAGGAGGTTTGTTGAAATGAGTGGTATTCAACGGGCATGTTTAGCATTAACAGTTATTGGCGCAATAAATTGGGGACTTATCGGATTATTTCAGTTTGACCTAGTCGCTGCAGTATTTGGTGGTGGCGAACAAAGCGGTGCATTTGCACGTGTTATTTACACGTTAGTCGGTATAAGTGGTCTGGTAACCCTGTCATTATTATTCAAACCAGATGAAGCTTTTGCTGATGAAACTGAGCCTCGTACAGATTCTTAAAATTGTAGCCAAAACAAAAAGAGGCCTTTCCAAGTATTGTTGACTATGTCAAAACATACTTGAGAAAGCCTCTTTTTAATTATTATTTTTTATTATAAGATCCTTCTGACTGTTCAATCCATTCTTCCAATTTGTCTTTTAATGTATTGAATCCAGCGTTATCGTTTTCCTGTTGCTTTGGTGCTTGATTCTTTTGAGGCTTTGGACGGTTCTTAGGTGGTTCTTCTGTAGCACGAATAGATAATGAAAATTTATTATTTTCTTCATCTACATTCAAAACTTTTACTTTCACTTCATCCCCGGCTGTTAAATGATCATTAATATCTTTAACATACCCATGTGTTACCTCAGAAATATGCACTAACCCTTGGACTTCTTCGTCTAAAGCAACAAAAGCACCATAAGGTTGAATTCCTGTAACTTTTCCTTCTAAAATCTGACCAGTCTCAAACTTGTCTGACATGCTGAACAACTCCTATATCTATTCGATTCTTTTCACACAATAAAATATTTTAGCATAAATTTCGATTCCAAGCAAAAAATAATAGAAATTTATTGAAGGAGTGTGCATATGGTTCCGATAAATTCAGAAGTTGAGAATAAAATATATCCATTGTATGTTTTGGAAGAACGATTAAAGCCTGAGGGATTTGTGATTGGTTCAAACTGGGACTATGATAAAGGGTATTTTGATATGAAAATTGACGATGATGGTGTTTATTATTTTTTGAGGATACCTTTCTATGCTGTAGCAGGCTCACTTGATTATCCTGGTGTAACAGTGCGAGTTGATCAGCCATTTTTACTAGCACATCAATATCAGCGAGGATTTGATGAAGAAGGAGCGGGCGGGGCATTACGTGGTGCGTTTGACCAGTTCCAGACCCCGACAAACGCAGATGCTGATGTCCCTGATGAATACGTTGAAGCAGGAAGAGAAATCATGAAAAAGGTAGAACGACTTCTCTTACCAGGAAGTTAATGTCAACAGGATATCCCCTTTTCTAAATGTCGTATCTTTTGGAGGGTTAATCACCCAATCGTCATCGCGAATAAAACCAAACAAAAGCTCTTTTTTGTCCAAGTAAAAAACTATACCATTTTTAAAAGTGGAATTTTCCAGTTGTTCCGGAAGGGCTAAGTGAGAAAATTGCTGATTATTTAAGATATTTAGTACTGTTTCAAATGGCCTTGTATTCTTTAGATGATAAAGCTCATGATAAAATAAAGTACTCATGAAATCATTTGACCTGATAATAGTGTTCGCTCCAGCACGAATTGCGTTCTCAATTTGTGAAATAGAGAGAACTTCTGCGTTAATTGATACATGCTGATTATTTCCGCGAATTGCTACAATAGCTAAAATAGTTGTTATGTCAGCCTGACGTTCTTTCTTGGTAATATCAGAAGTTATAATAACTGATTTGGCCTTTTGAATGTTAGCTTGTATTAACGTTGAATCTTCACTAGGATCCCCGTGGATAAAGTGTACAGGATAGTGCTGGTATGGCAGGTGATCGAGCGTTCTGTCAATGAGGACAATTTCCTCTTTGGAATCTTTTGTTTCGATCATATTCACTAACTGCCTTGTCCGTTCATTCCATCCAACGATTACAATGTGATCTTCACCTTTAAATTTTACTTTTCCTTTTGACAAATCCTGTTCATGCTGAATGGTTCCTGATGATATAGTCATTATGTAAAATGTCAGCAGTCCGCCTCCGGAAAGAATAAGAAGTATTGCAATAACCTTTCCCAGGGCTGTTAATGGAACGAAATCACCGTAACCAACTGTCGCTCCTGTAATAAAAGCCCACCATATTCCATCAAATACCGATGGGAATGCAGCTGGTTCAACGACGTGAATAATAACCCCAAAAAAAGTCATTACCACAAATATAGATAGAAGAAGCCTTACAATAACAGGCAGTCTGAAATAGATATGTTTGAAGTATTCAATACTCATTATATATTGCACCTTAGTCCATTAATTATTTTACATACTAGTATGGGCAAAGGTATTTATATTATATACACGATAAGAAAAAAACTCACCTGACAAGAGGTGAGTTTTCCGTTTTAGACCTGTTCTAACTTCTTTTTGATACTTGTATATACTTCCTGCCAGATATCCTGATTGTCGCGAAATGATTTGGTCATAAATAAATACATTTCTTTTGATTTTTCCTCATAATCATCTGCATCCTTTGGGGGGAGGTTTTCACGTGCATCATCCAAATATTGTTGTATTGCCTTCGCTCTGGGTCCCCATTTTGCAACTTCATTGCCAGCTTCATCAATAAAAATAAAGATAGGAATAGAACGTGCCTTTCCATTCGTTAAATATTGATCCATTAACTCCAAATTTTCATCTCGCAGAAGCATTTTAACTGGAATATTAGCCTGTTCAGCAATGCGAATTAAAATGGGGATATTCAACATTGCGTCGCCACACCAATCCTCGGTTAATACAATTACACGGATATTTTTGTCAGTAAGTTTTTGAAAAAACTGTTTGTCTGCAGGTGGTGTGAAGTGATCATAAATATGTAATAAATTTTGTTTGTTTTTTTCCATTGACTCGATGTAGGCATCAGGTGTGATACCTTTTTCATACCATTGATTTAAATCCATTACCGTACACTCCTTTATCTGTCCCTTTCAAGAGTGTACCCAATATTTTCAGTAACGTAAACAAAAGTGCTCTTTTGCATGATTTTTTGTTATGATTGGTGTGGAAGATTTTAAGGAGGTAATATTAATGGAACAAGCAAACAGGGATTTTTTAATGGAGTTATTAGATACGCCATCTCCATCAAGTAATGAAATGGAAATTCAAAAAAAGTGGATTAACTATGTACAGGACTTTGCAGATGAAGTTAGAACGGACAACGCTGGTAATGCTATTGGAGTAATTAATCCAAATGCACCATTTAAGGTGTTGCTTGCAGGTCATTGCGATGAAATAGCATTAGTAATTAATCGAATTGACGAAGATGGATTTTTGCATTTTGATAAAATGGGCGGGATAAATCCAAAGGCAGCTGTTGGTATGAAAGTTACCGTACTTGGATTCAACGAGGAAGTAACAGGCGTTATTGGTGTTAACGCACAACACCATGGTGGATTAAAAGATGACTTTGGCTTAGAGGATCTATTTATTGATTGTGGTTATAAAACGAAAAATGAAGCTGCAAAATTTGTTCAGATAGGTGACTTGGCTGTCTATAAAACAGAACCGGAAATATTGATGGATCGATATGTTGCTGGTCGCGGATTGGATAATCGAACCGGATCATTCATAGTTGCTGAAGTATTGAAGCGGCTTTCTAAAAAAGGGTGCAATGTTGGTGTATATGCAGCAAGTACTGTCAATGAGGAGACAAATATGGGTGGTGCTTATTTTGCTGCTGCCGGTGTTGAACCAACAATGGCTATTGCTTGTGATGTTACATTCTCGACTGATTATCCTGGTGTCAATAAAAATAAGCATGGGGACATAACACTTGATGGTGGTCCTGTTTTTGCAAAAGGTGCACCAATCAACATTAAAATTAATAAATTATTGGAAAAAACAGCCAGGAAGTTAAATATGGCTGTGCAATACGAACTAACACCACGGATGACTGGTACAGATGCAGACAGAATGCGTTTAACAGGTCCTGGTATACCCGTTTCATTAGTATCATTACCATTACGTTACATGCATTCTCCTGTGGAAACATCAAGTTTAAGGGACATTGATGAGGAGATTGAATTACTTGTTACGATGATTGCTGATCTTACTGGTGAAGAAAGCCTTAATCCATTGGAAGACTAAATTTAATACAATTATAAAAATCTCAAGCCTTAAAAAGGTTTGGGATTTTTTGTTGCTGCCGAGTGTGCAGCTACAGCTGAAATAGAGAGGTGTCAGCGAGTTTGAAGTTTTGCGGACACCAGGGACTGTATTTTGCACAAATCTCCTCAATTAACCATGATATATGTAAATAAGTGCTCATGTGTCCGCTCGTCAAGCCTTTTATAGAAAGTAAAGCATCCCGCGTTCTTCTGTAACATGCAGCTACCAACTATTATATGAGAATCAATTGGTAATCAAGCTAAACAGCTATTTTCATACAATCGAAGAATTACGTTCAAATGAAGGTTTTCATCACTTCCAGGAAAGTAAATTACTCTTACATAATAACCCACCTAACGATCAGTTGTATTTTTTTAGTTATTTTATAGGCTAAAAGTATGTTTTTGTACGGAACAGGAAAGTGACTTTTTGACCAATATACTTGCAACCAAAGTAATTACTTATGTAAAAAGAAGCGTTTTTGGTGTGTTTTTATAGAATGTATTTGCATACAAACTAGTGTAACTAGGTCTTTTTACACATTTATTTTTACAAAAATAGGAAATATTTCAAATAGTTTAATAGTCTTGGTATCATATAATATTGCTGTAAACACTTTTTGGAAAATTTAAACAAATAATTAGGAAAAATACCTAGTTCTTTTGTCTATATGGTAATGCCGTGTATACAGTACTTCGTAATCAAATGTAGTTATTGCAATATTTATCGACAAAATATGACAGTTTTTTCGGAATTATTACAGTATAGTTACATTAACAACAAAGATTTTACAAACAGCTCCACTTCAGCTGAGAACCTACACTAAATTTTTTAGTAAAGGAGGCTAGGGGAGTTTTTTTGTTTGTTTTAATTACGGTATAAAAAATCAGGAGGAGGAATGAAATTGCTAAGCAAAAAGCGTCAGACAAGAGCTTTTAGAATTGCGGCTTCACTGTTAATGATATTTTCGTTGGTAGTGCCTGGAATGTCTTATGCTGAAACGAATGGTAATATACATCATTCGGCAAAAGATACGCAGGCTGCTGCAAAAGAAAAGGTCAATAATCGATTGTTGGATCAATTTAAGAATGATGAAAAAGTGACGTTTTTAATTAAGTTCAAAGAAAAAGCAGATACAAAAAAAATTGCTAAAGAAGCAAGAAAAAGTGCAGAATCTGCAAATATGACAGCAAAAAAAGCTGAATTTGTTCAACGTTCTGCTGTAGTATCTGAATTAAAATCTACCTCTCTTGAATCACAGACAAATGTAAAGCAGTATCTTCAGCAGGAAGCTGATAAAGGGAATGCTGAAGATATCAGATCGTATTATATCGTTAACGGCATGGCTGTTACCGCAACGAAAAAAGTTGCTGAGAAAGTAGCCAGTTTTGCTAACGTCGAGAAAATATTACCGAATGAAACCCGTGAATTATTAACACCGGTTACAAAAGAAGCAAAAAATGCTCCACAGTCTGAAACTGCTAATATAGAGTGGAATGTTGAGCGTGTTGGAGCTCCACAGGTTTGGGACATGGGGATTGATGGCTCTGGAACAGTTGTAGCAAGTATTGATACAGGTGTTCAGTGGGATCATCCTGCTCTTAAGGAAAAATACCGTGGCTATGATGCAGCTACTGGCGAAGTTGATCATGACTATAACTGGTTCGATGCCACAGCAGGACAATCAGAACCATACGATGACCAAGGACATGGTACACACACAATCGGAACAATGGTTGGTGGTGAACCCGATGGATCTAACCAAGTTGGGGTTGCTCCTGGTGCACAGTTTATTTCTGTAAAAGCATTCACAGCTGCTGGAGGAACTGATGCTGACTTATTAGCGGCTGCAGAGTGGATTTTAGCACCAACTGATTCAGAAGGAAATGCTCGTGTTGATATGGCGCCAGATGTCGTTAACAACTCATGGGGCGGTGGACCAGGACTTGATGAATGGTACCGCGATGTTGTTATTAACTGGCGTGCAGCAGAAATCTTTCCTGAATTTTCGGCTGGTAACACAAGCCTATTTAACCCGGGTGGCCCAGGGTCTATTGCTACACCAGCAAACTATCCTGAATCATTCGCAACAGGTGCAACAGATATCGACGATAATTTAGCTAGTTTTTCATTAGAAGGACCTTCACCATATGATGAAATTAAACCAGATATTTCGGCTCCTGGGGTAAATATACGTTCATCTGTACCAGGTGGAGGATACGAAGGCGGCTGGAATGGAACATCTATGTCAGGTCCTGCAGTATCAGCTGTCGCTGCGCTACTACGTCAGGTAGATAGCAGTATTACAGTTGATGAAATGGAACAAATACTAATGGATACTGCAATCCCATTAACTGATGAAACCTATCCGGAATCCCCGAATAATGGATTTGGCCATGGCTTGGTAAATGCGTATGATGCAGTATCAGCATTACAGAATGGAATTGGTACAATAGAAGGTCAAGTGACCAAACCAGGTGAGGATAATGAAGCACCTACATTTGATCACAATGCACCAGCAGAAACTTACGCTGGCATGGACCTTGATTTGAATGTACAAGTTACAGATAACATTAGTGTTGCATCGGTTGAATTAGATTACCTGGATACAAATGGAGAATGGCAAACTGTTGAAGCTGGACGTGTTTCCGGTGATTTTAAAGAAGGCGAATTTGTAGCAACCATTCCAGGTGAGCATATTGCTGAGGATTCACTGACATATCAATGGACAATAAATGATTTTGGCGAAAATGAAGTTGTCAGTGAAGAATATAATGTTGAAGTGAAACCAGGAATTTCTATAGGCTACTCAGAAGACTTTGAAGCTAATCCTATAGGCTGGACATCTTTTGGTGAAATGAACAGCTGGGAATGGGGAGCGCCAACTTCTGGTCCTGGAAACGCAGCATCTGGAGAAAATGTATATGCAACAAACCTAGCTGGTGAGTATGAAAATGATATGAATGCGACACTGGTTATGCCACCGGTTGATTTGCCAGAAGGAAATGCATACTTGCAATTTAATCAATGGCATAATCTAGAGATGTATGACTCAGGAACAGCTTACGATTTCGGTCATGTCTTTGTCTCTACTGATCAGGAAGAATGGACACAATTGATGGAAGTGAAAGGCGAAACAGATGGCTGGGAAAGTGCTGAAGTTGATTTATCCGAATATAGTGGTCAGCGAGTTTATCTTGGATTTAATGTTACAACAGATGGAAGTGTAACAAGAGATGGCTGGTATATTGATGATGTAGCATTATCTGATACGTCACAAAGCAGTAAAGCATCTTTAGGGAAAAAAGGTAACAATAACGGAGATCCGGGTAAAAACGGCCTAGGAGTAATCCAAGCAGATGAAAAAGCCGGATTAAAAGAAAAGGTAAATCCAGCTGAAATTAAGCCGGAATTACCTAAGAAAGATAATCCTCCTGCCGAAGAGGATATAATTAATCCTAACTTATTACCGATGAGTGCGCAAGTAAGTGTATTGGAAAGTGGGCGTTCGGTAATGACTGATCCAGCAACTGGTGAATATTCCTTAAGCCATGCAGCAGGAACATTTACATTAAAAGCTGAATCATATGGGTTTGAGTCTCAAGAACAATCTGTGACACTTGAAGCGGATGGAACGGCACAAGCTGATTTCACGCTTGAAGAAATTCCTCAAGCGACAGTAAGTGGGACAATTACGGATGAAGCAACAGGTGCCCCAATTGAAGGCGCAACTATTTTATTGGTAGAGGATGCTAACGTTACACCTGTCGAAACTGATGAAAATGGTAATTACTCTATCACGGGATATGAAGGAACCTACACGCTAAAAGTAATGGCAAGGGACTATTATAGTCAGGAAGTGGAAGTAAACCTTGATGAAGATATTCAACAAGATATCGCTCTTGAACCATTCTATACGTACCCTGGTGGAGAAATTGGTTACGATGATGGTACTGCTGAGAATGCTCGTGCATTTTATGATGCCGGTAATGGATGGGCAGTAAAAATGTCTTTACCTGAAGAGAAAGATTCAGCAGTAGTAACAGATGGTGTTTTCCAATTCCATGGTACCGATTGGCCGACCCCAGGTGGTACGGAATTTGCAGTTGAAGTATGGGATTCATCTGGTCCGGATGGAACTCCTGGTGAAAAGATTGCAGGTCCGGTTGATGCTGAAGCGATAAGAGATTTGGATGAATGGACTGTAGTTGATTTACGTGAGCACAATATTATTGTTGAAGACGATTTCTATATGGTTTATATCCAAAAAGATCCGAATCCAAACGCACCTGGATTGGCAACAGATGAAAACGGAACGAACGCAGAACGAAGCTATCAGTATGTAGCTGGTGCTTGGTCACCATCTCCTGCCTCTGAAGGTAACTATATGATTCGTTCACGAGTAAGTTATGAAGTAAATGATCCAGTTATTACTTCACCTGGCGAAGATTCAATTACAAGTGAACCAGACATGACAATTGAGGGGACTGCATCTCCTACAACTACGGTTCAATTGTTGAATAATGGAGAAGAAATAGGGACTGCTGAAGTTGGTGAAGATGGTCAGTTTGCCATTCCTACTGAACTCTCAGAAGGCGAAAATGAGTTTAAAGCACTATCTATGATGAATGGTGGTGTAGCTGGTGAATCTGAGACTGTTACAGTAACCCTGGATACAATAAGGCCAGAATTAACCATTGATAGCCCAGAAGATGGGGATAAAACGAATCGTGAAACAGTTACTGTTGAAGGTACAGTAACGGATGCCAACCTTGACTTTGTTGAAGTAAATGGTCGAGAAGCAACTGTTAACGACGATGGTACGTATTCAAAACGAATTTTGCTTGATAACGGTGAAAATGAAATTGAAGTTATCTCCGAGGATCTTGCAGGAAACGTTCAGACAGAGACTATCACGATTGATGTAGACTTTGTTGCTCCAACGGTTGAAAATTTGACGCCTACCGAGGATAAAAATCTGGAAGCAGGCGAGAGTGTGCGAATCGAGTTTGATAGTGAGCCTGGTCAAAGAGCTACATTCTTTATCCATATGCCACTTACAAACGCGGTTGCACAAATATCTAATGCAACGGAGCTGCCAATGATGGAGATGTCTGATGGACATTATGTAGGCTATTATACAGCCACTAGTAATGTTGTTGCAGAGGGTGCCGTTATCGAAGTGAAAGTTGTTGATGACTTCGGTAATGAAACACGCGAAACAGCAGAAGGAAAATTATTTATCAACGCCGAATGATAAATAGCCTATAAAGGAAAAGGTTGCCTCTTGGATCGTAGGTTTTTGCTTGCGATCTCTGGGGCAATTTTTTCTGTTAAGAGTGCGTTTTTTGAAACGAATAAGAACAAGATAGGATATTTAGAACGTTTATTTTTAATGGTTGGCTCTATAACAAACTGTCGAAGCGGATCCTCATTCCGCTAAATAGCAGAAAAGGTGCTCTCGGAAGGGTGAAACGGATCCTCGTTCCGCTAATAGCAGAAAATCAGCAATATTTGAGGCAAAAATGACAAATAGCGGAATGAGGATTCACCTCCATGCTTAAAACAAGGGATTTAAAGGAAATAACGGAATGAGGATCCTTCAAATCAGTTAACTGGATCCTCACCCTGTTAAAAATGGGTTCTTCAAGAACAGGGGTGAAATTTATGTTAACAATTTAATGTTATTAGCATTTTCGTAAACAGATTGCTTTTCAAATGAATAGAATAATAGTATAATAAATGAAAATTATATATCGATTCCATCTTCGGGGCAGGGTGCAATTCCCGACCGACGGTAAGGAGCAATTAGTAAATGTTCTAAGTCCGTGACCCGTGCGGTATTTGCCAAGCGGTGGACCTGGTGTGAGTCCGGGACCGACAGTTACAGTCTGGATGGGAGAAGATGTCGAGCCGAAAATTGGTGCGTTTTGCGCCTCTGTTTTCCTGTGAATATATACCCTGAAGCCCCGATTAGGTTTTAGGGTTTTTTATGTGCATTATAAAAATGTAAAACAGGATAGGCTTTCCCTTCATCACGAAATAGATGTGAATCGATTAAAGATGAGGGAGGAGAGTTGATGATGCAAACAACAACTAATAAGCAATCATCAAAATTACTAAAACTTATTATTCTAGCATTATTGGGAACAATTTCACTCGTACTTTTTTTCTTGAATTTTCCATTACCGTTTTTACCACCATATCTGAAAATTGATTTCAGTGAGGTACCTGCACTAATAGCTGCTTTAATTTTTTCACCAATGGCTGGAGTAGCAGTAGAAGCAATAAAGAACATGCTCTATTTAATCGTTTCGGGTGCCGGTGATCCGATTGGTATTATTGCAAACTTCCTGGCAGGAGTAATGTTTATAGTTCCTGTCGCGATTCTCTATCACAGGTATAAAGGTGTTAAAAGTATTATTTCCGGTTTAATAACAGGGACAATCATTATGGCAATTGGAATGAGCATACTAAATTACCTTGTCATTCTGCCTGCATATGCATGGTTTATGGGGTGGGAGGATATGAGTCAGAGCGCGAAATGGGTAGCGGTATCGCTTGGTGTGCTACCGTTTAATATTATTAAAGGCATTATAGTAGGATTGTTATTTGTACCTTTATTTATAAAAATGAAAAGATGGATTGAGCAAAAACAAGCAAACTTAGCTTAGCATTATGGATTATAAACAAAAATAGAAGTGGCTGCCCCATTACGCGGGCAGCCACTTTATGCATCTAATTGTTTTTCTTAGGGACTACCCCAATTGTACACCTTGAAATACATATTAGATCATCATTTTCATCGACAATGTTAATTTCCCAGACCATCGTTGTTTTTCCAATGTGAACTGGAGTTCCTTTTGCTGTAACAATTCCTTCACGCTTGCTCTTAACATGGTTTGCATTAATTTCAATTCCAAACACATTAAATTCTTCGGGGTTTACATTCATATATGCACCAATACTTGCGGCAGTTTCGGCCAGTGCTACGTTTGCACCACCATGCAGGTAACCTGCTGGCTGATGTGTACGATGGTCAACCGGCATTGTCATTGTCACCAGATTTTTATCAAGAGATGAAACTTCAATACCAAGTGATTCCATTAGAGTGTTTGATAGATTCATTTAAAAGCTCCTTTTTTAAATAAAATTACTAATCAATAAAGATATACCGAGAAGAAACCCATAAATGGTGTTCGTTTTTCCAGTTGCAACCATTGCTGGAAGCATTTCAATTGGCTGTGATTTACCTTGGAACTTTTTGATAACATCTATTGCTTTAAAAATTCCTAATAACGCAATCACAGACCATATTGGAAGCATTCCGACAATAATGTAAACTATTGTCAAGACAAAAGCCACAGCAAATAATAGTGCTAAGCATCGAACAGCATTCTTTCTTCCAAGTAAAATTGCGATCGTTTTCCGGCCGTTTTCTTTGTCTCCATCCAAATCACGAATGTTATTGGACATCATAATGGCTCCAATAAAAATTGCGATTGGGATTGAAATCCAAATTACTGTGCTTGTAAGTGTCTGCGTTTGGATAAAATAACTGATTCCGATGATTACGGTACCCATTAGGAATCCTGAAAAGATTTCACCTAATGGCGTATATGCAATTGGTAATGGACCACCTGTATATAAGTAGCCAAAGAGCATACATACTAATCCAATGACAGCTATCCACCAGCTTGATTCAATACAAATATAAACACCCAGCAAAATGGCGATGCCGAAGAAAGTGAGTGCCAACCGTAATACGGTTTTGGGCGAAATACCATCACGAACGATCGTGCCACCAATACCAACAGATTCTTCATTATCCAGTCCACGAGCAAAGTCATAGTATTCATTAAACATATTTGTAGCGGATTGAATTAACATAGAGGCCAGCAGCATTGCCAAAAATAAGAAGATATTTATACCATGATCATTAAGTGCCAGCATTGTTCCGACAAAAACCGGAACAAAAGAAGCAGTTAAAGTATGCGGACGCAATAGTCTCCACCATATCTGGAATCCGCTTTTTTCGTTAAGTTCCTGTTTGATAGTAGATTTATTTGATGATTCCACGGATGCTCTCTCCCCTGTTTGTTCGCAGTAAGATAGTATAAATACTTTTACTGGTAAGTACAACTAAATATCACATTATCATATTTAGTTTAGGTAATACAGCAAGGGGTGTCAATTGGAAATATTTCATTAAACAGCCATAATAAAAGTCAATCCTTGAGAAACAGGCAAAAAGAGAATAAAATAGATATGGTACTTTGTGATTGTTTGAAGTTACGGAGGTTAAGATTGATGATAGAAATTAAAGAAGAGCTGATTGAATCGCTAATCAAAGAAGCAATCGATAAGGCTAAATCAACTAATAAGACACAAATAATAAGTATGACAAAAGAAATCAATGAGACAGATCCACTTCGTTTTTTTGAATCTGCTAAAAAATTAGGGATGGATCGCACCTTTTGGACAAGCACTTCAGAACAATTTTATTTAGTAGGGGTTGGAAGTGCGTTTCAAATGGATGCTAAAGAGTACCGGTTTCAAAATACGGAAAAACAATGGAAGAAATTATTGCAGGGTGCAATTATTCATAATCCGTACAAGGTTCCTGGAACAGGCATAGTTACCTTGGGCGGTATGTCTTTTGATCCAAGCATTCGAAAGTCTGATTTGTGGAAGAAGTTCGGTCATAGTTCGTTTAAGATACCAAAGTTTATTTTGACTGTAAATGAAGGAAAGTATTATATGACAACAAATGTGCAAGTGAATCAGGGTGATCATGCAAGGCAGCTGGCAAATGGAATTAAACAAGCTGAAGAATCGTTAATGTATAATTCAACTTCGCTTCCAAACCAAGCTAAAATACATTCAAAGACTGAAATTGCACCACAACAATGGATGGATACTGTTGAACGTGCGACTGAGAAAATTAAACAAGATGAAGCTGAGAAAATAGTGCTTGCTCGTGAAGTAAGAATTAAGTTGACGGACGATGCATCGGTTACTGCTATTTTAGATCAATTTATATCTTCACAATCAAACAGTTTTGTCTTTGCATTTGAACGTGATGGAGATTGTTTTGTTGGAGCTTCACCAGAAAGGTTGGTCAAGCTGCAAAATCAACAATTACTTTCAACTTGTTTAGCTGGAACTGCACCAAGAGGAACAACAAAAGAAGAAGATAGAAAGATCAGCTATAAGCTTTTACACGATGATAAAAATCGCAGTGAACATGATTTTGTTGTCAATATGATTAAAAATGCAATGGAACTTTATTGCACGTCTATTCAAATTCCAAAGGAACCAGTGATTTATCCGCTTAAAAATTTACAGCATTTATATACACCGGTCACTGCTACTTTAAATAAGGGATACAGTATTTTTGATATTATAAAACAACTGCACCCAACACCAGCCTTAGGAGGTGTTCCGCGCGAAGAATCACTTAAGTTTATTCGTGAACAGGAACAGCTGGATCGTGGCTGGTATGGCGCACCAATTGGCTGGCTGGATTCTAACCAGAATGGTGAATTTGCTGTTGCAATCAGATCGGGTCTGATACAAGGTGATGAGGCTTCTCTATTTGCAGGGTGTGGTGTTGTGAAGGATTCAGATCCACCAGCTGAATATGAAGAAACTAATATTAAGTTTCTGCCAATGCTGTCCGTTTTAGGAGGCTAATGATGGATTATACAGAAGTATTAACACGATATATGGCAAACTTTGTGGATGAACTCGTTCAAAGCGGGTTGACTGACGTGGTGATCTCACCTGGTTCCAGGTCGACGCCATTGGCAATGACAATGACACAACATCCTGATATAAACCAGTGGGTAATTATTGATGAACGCTCGGCTGCTTTTTTTGCATTAGGATTAGCCAAAAAGAAAAATCGTGCAGTAGCAATAGTCTGTACATCAGGTACTGCTGCTGCAAACTATTATCCTGCCATTGTGGAAGCACATTATGGGCGCGTTCCTTTAGTTGTTTTAACGGCTGACCGTCCACATGAATTGCGGGATGTTGGAGCTCCACAATCGATTGAACAGATTGGATTGTATGGGTATTATGCTAAGTGGTTTCACGAAATGGCATTACCTGAAGCTGATTCTAAAATGCTGCAATATGCTAGAAGTAAAGCATCACGTGCAGTAAATACTGCCTCAGATGGTAATGCGGGTCCGGTCCATTTGAATTTTCCGTTGCGCGAACCATTAATTCCAGATTTTACTGTATCTGATTTGTGGGGATTGCAGGATGAACAAGCATATTACCCTGTATTTAATGGAGAGCGGAGGTTACATCTGGATCAGTTGAATCGACTAATCCAGAAATTACAGTCCCATCAAAAAGGGTTAATTGTTTGTGGTCCACAACTCGATAAGGAGTTTGCTGAGGCAGTTGTACAGCTTGCCTCATCATGGCAAGTTCCTATTCTGGCTGATCCGCTATCACAGGTGAGATCTGGTCAGCATCATAAAGATCAGGTGATTGAGGGGTACGATGCACTATTACGAAATGACTCAATTCGTAAACAACTGAAACCTGACTTTATTATTCGGTTTGGGGCTATGCCCGTGTCCAAAGCCTACCTCTTTTACGTAAAAGAACATTCTGATATTCCTCAGTATATCGTAGAAAGCGAAGCAAGTTACCGTGAACCAGCGGGCAATCGAACCGAATTTATTTATGCTGAACCGGCATTATTTTGCAATGATTTGGCTGCTGCGAATATGACGTTTGATGGAAAATGGCTGGAAAAGTGGCAGTCAATGAATCAGGTTGCCAAAAAATATCTGTTGGAACAAGATGATTCAGACATGCTTACAGAAGGGGATGCTACCAGGATTCTAATGGAAGCTATACCCGATGAGAGTAGCTTGTATGTTGGTAACAGTATGTCCATTCGGGATGTGGATACTTTTTTCATGACGACACCAAAAAGATTAAATATACTTGCCAATCGTGGAGCTAATGGGATTGACGGAATGGTTTCAAGCGGATTAGGTGCAGCCTCAACAGGTGAGCCAGTTACATTGTTACTTGGTGACTTATCGTTTTTCCATGATTCAAATGGATTATTGGCTGCAAAGCAATATAAGTTAAACATAACGATACTATTAATTAATAACAATGGTGGTGGCATCTTTTCTTTTCTGCCACAAGTAAATTATCAAGATCATTTTGAGGCATTGTTTGGCACCCCGATGGACGTTAATTTTCAGCATATCGTTGAAATGTATGACGGAAATTATGTTGAAGTTAACAGCGATTCAGAGTTAAGAGATGCATTGCAGTCAAGCTACGAGAGCAAGGGATTGTCGGTGATTGAAGTGAAGACTGACAGATCCAGAAATATGGAGTGGCATCGAAGCAAATGGCAGGCAATCGAGAACGAACTGTTGAATTAAAGGATGATTCTGTGTATTTTAAAGTATATGATGCTTCATATTGGTATGAAATAGATGGTGAAGGCGAAGATACAGTCGTTTTATTACACGGTTTCACAGGTACTTCTGCTACTTGGACTACTTTTATAAAGGACTGGCAGGATTACTATCAGATTATTACGATAGACCTGCCAGGACACGGAAAAACAACTTTAGATACACCGAGAACCATGGAAGAATGTTGCTCTGACATAGTACATTTATTTGATCATTTAAAACTGGAAAAAGTTCATCTTGCAGGATATTCTATGGGTGGAAGGACGGCATTATCTATCGCAATGCTTTACCCGGCACGAATTAACTCATTAACGCTGGAAAGTGCTTCACCAGGCTTAAATTCAGATAATGAACGTGAAATCCGTGTTAATCATGATGAAAAACTTGCCGGCCGTATTGAACAGAGTGGAATTAAGTCATTCGTAGAGTTCTGGGAAAATATCCCTCTTTTTAAGACACAGAAAAGTTTGCCAATCGATGTTCAAAATCAAATCCGTGATGAAAGGCTAGAACAATCTGCGGAAGGCCTGGCTTATTCACTTCGCTATATGGGGACAGGCAAGCAGCCATCCTGGTGGGATCAATTACAAGGAATTACCATTCCTGTACTGTTACTTGCTGGTGAATATGACCAGAAATTTATTGATATTAATAAATCGATGTCAGAACGCATTTCATCAAGTAAATTGGTGATTGTTGAAAATGCTGGTCATGCAATTCACGTGGAACAACCAGGAATTTTTGGTAAAATAGTAAATGAGTTTTATAATTCAATACAGTAGTAGTAAACTACATAGTTATTTTAAAAGGAGGAAAACAATGACTGTACAATGGGAAGAAGTTCGAGAGTATAAGGAAATTACGTATGAAAAATATGATGGTGTTGCAAAGGTAACGATGAATCGTCCTGAAAAACACAATGCATTTACACCACTAACGGTAAATGAAATGATTGATGCTTTTGTTGACGCGCGTGATGACTCATCAATTGGTGTTGTTATTTTGGCTGGTGCTGGCGACAAAGCATTTTGTTCTGGTGGGGATCAATCAGTGAGAGGGCATGGCGGTTATGTTGGTGATGACCAGGTTCCTCGTTTGAATGTACTTGATTTACAAAGGTTAATCCGTACGATTCCAAAACCAGTTGTGGCAATGGTATCTGGTTATGCTATTGGTGGTGGTCATGTACTGCATGTTGTTTGTGACCTGACTATCGCTGCAGATAATGCAGTGTTCGGTCAAACTGGTCCAAAAGTAGGCAGCTTTGACGCTGGATATGGAGCAGGTTATTTAGCACGTATGGTTGGTCATAAGCGTGCACGCGAAATCTGGTATTTATGCCGTCAATATAGTGCCGAGGAAGCATTTCAAATGGGCATGGTAAATACTGTAGTCCCACTGGACAAGCTAGAGGATGAAACGCTTCAATGGTGTGAAGAAATGCTTGAAAAATCACCTACAGCTCTTCGTTTCCTAAAGGCATCATTTAATGCCGATACAGATGGATTAGCTGGTTTACAGCAAATGGGTGGAGACGCAACACTTCTTTACTATACAACTGAGGAAGCAAAAGAAGGACGCGATGCATTTAAAGAGAAAAGAAAACCAGACTTTAAGCAATTCCCACGCTTCCCGTGATTTAAAATATTTTTAAAGAGAGACCTTTGCTTATGATAGGCAAAGGTTTTTCATTTACTGAATGAGGAGGTCAGCATTATGCCTGAAATAATTCCACATTGGCTGACAAAACAAGCAACTAATTCTCCAGATCAAACTGCAATTGAACTGGAAAATGGAACCGCCTTAACTTTTTTGGAATTAAAGGAAAAAAGCCAGCATTTTGCTCTAAAATTAGCGCAGATAGATATTAAACAAGGATCACATGTTGCTATTTTATCTAACAATAATGTTGATATGGTAATTGCAATACATGCATTAAGTTATCTTGGGGCTGTTGCGGTCATGCTTAATACTCGTTTAACTGAAGAGGAATTAGAATATCAGATCAGCGATGCAGAAGTCTCACATGTACTGGCTGAAAATAATAGTACAAATTTCAGTGTACCTGTATATACATTTTCCAAAGTTAACTCGCTTCAGGAAAAGTCAGTCGGATTGCGAACAGAAATTAATTTAGATGACATGTTCACTATTATTTATACATCAGGTACCACGGGATTCCCAAAAGGTGTAATTCATACTTATGGTAATCACTGGTGGAGCGCGATAGGATCAATGTTGAATCTGGGTTTGAATAATAATGATAAGTGGCTTAATGTATTACCTATTTTCCATGTTGGTGGCTTGTCAATTTTTATTAAAAGCGTTATTTATGGAATGCCTGTTTACTTAGTTGAAAAATACGATAAGAAAAGTGTACATGACGCGATTATGTCAAAAGGTGTGACAATTGTTTCTGTTGTTACCCTTATGCTAAGGGAACTTGTTGAGTACCTTGGTGACCAACTCTTTCCAGATACCTTCCGTTGTGTGTTGCTTGGAGGTGGGCCAGCGCCAAAATCACTTTTGGAACAGGCAAAACTTCGTAATGTACCTGTGTTTCAATCATACGGAATGACAGAAACGTCATCACAGATTGTGACATTAAGTCCAAAGGATGCTCTTGAAAAGATTGGATCATCGGGAAAGCCATTATTCCCAGCCCAGTTGAAAATTGATGCAACAGATAAATCAATAGGTGAGATACATGTAAAAGGCCCAATGGTTACCAACGGTTATTTTAGAAATGAAGCAGCAACAGAAAAGGCTCTAACTGATGGCTGGCTGGCTACTGGTGACCTTGGTTATCTTGATGATGATGGTTTTTTATATGTTGTGGATCGGCGAAAGGATCTTATAATATCTGGTGGTGAGAATATCTACCCTACAGAAATCGAGAGCGTTCTGTCTGAGGTAGATGCAGTCCGGGAAGCAGCTGTTGTTGGATTGAGTGACGATAAATGGGGACAGGTTCCCATTGCTTTTGTTGTTTTAGCAGATAAAACTGTATCAGCAGAAGTTATACTGGAACACGCCAGTCAGAAACTTGCTAAATACAAGCTGCCTAAAGAGATTCATTTTATTGATCAGCTTCCGATAAATGCATCAAATAAAATTGTGAAAAGTAAATTGTTATAGTTTTCATGTGGCTGCATGGCGGTTAATAGCAGCATAGGGGAGTCGGCTTCTGCTTGTTACCTGCCAACACCAGTCACTTTCCTGTATATAACGGCCGGTACTAGAATGTTCTGTTTGTCACAGTAACAGCTAATTATACTCTCGAATCAGTCTCTGTCCAAACGGCGCTGAACAGGTGCTTGCGCTTTTGTTAACAGATAAGAATCACCATGGCTGCTGAATGCGCAACTAGCATCTATCATGAAAATTATTTTGCATATAGCAGATTTGAGGTTTTGCGGACACCAGGGACCTTATTTAGCAGAAATCCACGAAAATGCTGGTGCTTGCGGACACCAGAGACCTTATTTCATATAAATACTGTCAAATAACCATGATTTAAGTGAAATAAGGGCATCTGTGTCCGGATAACTTCGAGAAGGTTACTTTTATATAGAAATAGCGTTTCCTGTGTCCGATAAAATCAAATACTTCTTATTGCATAAGTGCAACTAAGGTTTATCTATTATTAAGGCTTGCACTCCAGAATATAAGGGGTTCTAAGAAAGCAAATTGCGCTTTCATAAGAATCCCTTTAACGAATGCCAAGTTTTCTAACAACGGCTATTCTTCTTACTTATACAATCGATGGGTGGAGTGAAAAGGTGGCATTCAGACAACATTTTCAATGAAAATATGAATTTTCATTGAAAATGATTCTCAAAGTCATTGACTTATATCCAAAAAGCAAATAAACTGTATATATAATGTAAGGTGAAAAATTGTGCATGTACATACTAAAATAGTTGTATATGTAGTGAAAGAATGCAGACATGGGGAGAGATTCCAATGCAAACATTAACAGCGAAAGATTTAACAATTGGCTACGGCGAAGCTATAATAATAGATGATTTAAATATAACAATACCAAAAGGCGAAATTACTGTATTAATTGGTGGAAATGGTTGCGGAAAGTCCACTTTGCTACGTTCTTTGGCTCGTTTACTTAAACCGAAAAGCGGAGACGTTGTGTTAGATGGTGAACATATTGCGAAAATGGGAACAAAAGATGTTGCTAAAAAACTTTCCATTTTACCGCAGGGACCTGTAACACCAGAAGGCTTATCCGTAATGGAACTTGTTAAACAAGGAAGACATCCATATCGCGGATTCTTAAAACAGTGGTCTAATGACGATGAAAATGCTGTTAATAATGCACTTGAAGCAACCAATATGATGGAATTTAAGGATCGTTCAGTTGATTCGTTATCTGGAGGTCAACGTCAGCGTGCCTGGATTGCAATGACTTTGGCACAGGAAACGGATACGATCTTATTAGATGAGCCAACAACATATCTAGATATGACACACCAAATTGATGTACTTGATTTATTATTTGAGCTTAACGAAAAGGATGGGCGTACTATTGTAATGGTATTGCATGATTTAAACCTTGCCTGCCGTTATGCACATCATATAGTGGCAATCAGAGATAAACAGGTTTTTGCTCAAGGCAAACCAGAAGAAATTGTTACATGTAAACTAGTTCACGAAGTTTTTCAAATGAAGTGTGATGTGACATTTGACCCTATGTTTGGTACACCAATGTGTATCCCACATGGAAGAGGTCGATGTATTTATGCTAATGGAGCAGGAGCGTCACAATCAGCAATTAATTGAATAAAAAATTGTAGAGTAGCCCATTAGTCTTCGCAGATTGATGGGTTTTTTATTTTATTTATACATTTATCTTCTGCTTTTGAGGCAAATTATTAGCAGGAGGTGCTGTATGGAAAAAAAGAAATTTTATATTAATTTAGGAAGCCAGGAAATATCTCAAATAAAATATGATAATAATGAAGAGTTTGTCATTCATGCAACAGAAGATGAGGTGCGAGTCTTACGTGATAAAATGGATGACATGTATAATGCTGATTATCGTTCATTTTTTCGAGCCCATGTACCAATTATGCCATATCATAATGATGGTTCAAACGATGATTATGACTTAGGCATGACAGGAGCATTTCAGATGATCTATGACTTAGGTGATGAGACAACAAAAAAACATATAGACAGTATGGGTGTTCTTTCAGACGGACACACGTAATTTGGTAAACGGAATAAGAGTAACCCTCTTATTCCTATTTTTTTAAACAAAAAGTTTATACCTCCTGGATAAAAGGAATAGTATAATCAGAACGAGCTTCTACATAAATACGAAGGGAGCGATAAATATGAATAAAAACGTACATCGCAGTTATTTAAAAAGGATTATCAGTTGTATTATTATTTTGCCATTATTTTTTATGATTCAAACAACTGAAGGTAAAACTGCATCCGCAGTTGAATCTAGTAATAACCATGAAAATTCCGGGGTAAGTGACATAAAAAAGGAAAGTCCTGAAAAAGAGCTAACTCATGACCAGATAGTTTCCCTGACAAATCAGTTTATGCAAACACTTGTACAGGATATTGACAGTAATAACAAAGTAGTCAATTATAATACGAAAAACGAGTTGCTGGAGGAGTTTGAAAAAGTAACGACTAAAAATGTGGCGATTAAATATGTTGATTATTATTATCAAAATAAGACAAATGGATTATATATAAAACCAACTGAGACCCCTCCATGGTTTAATGAAAAAAATGACTATGATATGATACGTAGGGAAGATAACGTAGTTAAAGTTATACAGGAGAATAAATCAGATTTATATGGTGCATTTACGGTGGAAATTGAATTCACTTATCATGATAAATGGAAGATAACAGACATCAACTATTAATGTTATTAATCGAATATGAAAGCAGTTGAAATAATGTATACATTCAAAGATTATTACCATAATGAAGTAAAGCTGTCATTTGATGACCATCCTTTTTCAAAAAAACCGAAACATGTATGGGTAATTTGTAAATTTAGAAATGATTGGCTGCTAACCAGACATAAGGATCGTGGATTAGAATTTCCAGGAGGGAAAGTAGAAAAGGGTGAAACCGCACAGGAAGCAGCTGTACGGGAGGTTATGGAAGAAACCGGAGGAACTATTGATTCAATAAGGTACATTGGCCAATATTATGTTGCAGGTAAAGGCGGTAACATTATTAAAAATGTCTACTTTGCTGAAATCAAAGAATTAATTCCTCAAGAGACCTACTATGAAACAGAAGGGCCTGTTATGTTAAAAGAGGTTCCAGAGAATGTCAGGCAGAATAAAATGTATAGTTTTATTATGAAGGATGGCGTATTATCTTATTGTATGGAGTTTATAAAAAGAGAGAAAAACTAAAAATCGCCCATTACAGTAACAAATTGGGTTTTGGAGTATAAACATCAATAAAGGGATGTATTAAAGACGTAGCAGCAGGGATGAGGAATTCAAAGGAGCTGAATCTGAATCACACAAACCAGTGAGGTGGTTCGTGATTCCTCTAAATGGAAAAAAAGTCGTGCTGTAAGGTTGAAACGGGTGGATAGCGGAATGAGGATCTGTCAAATCAGTGGGCACCAGTGGACGAAGCATATTGAACTACATTGTATTGATAATTTGGTTGCTAAATCTACATCAAATACTTTATATCAATAAAAGGAGGTACCAATTCATTTACGAATTGGACCTCCATTTCTTTTACTTTTTTATATTTAGTAATTCAGAACCGAACCCGTTACTATTACAGGCGATTTTTAGCTTGTGTTTTAATAAACCATTTCTCTATATATTCTGCAATTTTGTACATGAGTACTGCGCACAGGGCAATTACGACCAAAATGGATATAACGAGTGGAAAGTCAAACCCTTGATAGCCCCTAATGATTAAATACCCTAATCCTTCTTTTGAAATCAGGAACTCTCCAACAATAACCCCTACCCACGATAAACCTATATTTACTTTCACAATTGAAAATATTGCAGGTAAGGATGCCGGGAGAACGGCTTCTCTAAAGACCTGTCTTTTATTCGCACCAAAACTTATTAACACTCTTTCATAGTTTGGGTCAACCTCGCGAAATGCAGTATATATAACAAGTGTGGTAATGGTTGCAGAAATGATTGCGCCCATAGCGATTGCAGATACATAGTGAGGTCCTAGTGCGACGATAATGATGGGGATAAAGGTAACCTTTGGCATTGCATATAATACAATTAAGAAGGGATTCATTATTCTGGAAAGTCGCAATGATGACCATAAAACAGCGGCGAATATAATCCCTGCGACGGTTCCTATTAATAAACTCAATACTGTTTCAAATAATGTAATCTGTAAGTGGGAGATTACTGTTCCATCTGAAAATTTATTAAGTAATATGCTGAAGATTTCAGAAGGAAAACTAAATATCAACGGATTTATCCAATCCATTCTACTGGCTATTTCCCAAAGTGCAATAAAGGCGACAAGTATAATTAATTGCCACAAGAAGATGATTTTTCTCTCATGGTTTACTTGGTTTTTATAATCTCTATATAGTTGATTATCTAAATCAAACATCATTTTCATGTCCCACTATCTTTGTTCCGGGCGTGTCTGGTTCTATTTCTTCCCAGATTTTCTCGAATAGTAACTGGTATTTCGGATGTCTTCGCACCGAAAAGGGTGCTTCATTTCGTAATTCCAAAGGGACTTCAAAAGTTTTTCCAATTGACCTGGTATTAGCGTCCAACAGGATTATACGGTCACTCATAGCGATAGCTTCACTAATGTTATGGGTTACCAGTATAGTTGTTTTGTTGTACTTTTTAAGTAATCGTAACATTAATTCTTCCAGCTTTAGCTTAGTTTGATAGTCGAGAGCAGTCAATGGTTCATCTAATAATAGAATTTTTGGATCAGTTATTAGTGACCGAATTAAGGCAACATGCTTACGCATTCCGTCTGGCAAGGAGTTTGGTTTTACATGCGTTTCATTTGTAAATCCGGCTTCTTTCAATAGATTTATTGCTTTTTCTTTTATTGCTGGTGTTTGATTTTTACTAATCTTAGGTCCAATAAGAATGTTGTCTATTATTGTTTTCCAAGGAAATAAGTAATCCTGTTGCAACATATAGCCAATTGTCGGATCAGATTTATTGATTGGCTGCTGCTGGAGTAACACATCTCCTGTGGTTTGCCTCATAATTCCCGCAATTATTGAAAGTATTGTTGACTTTCCACAGTTACTAGGGCCTAAAAGGGTAACAATTTCCCCCTCCCTAACGGAAAAAGAGATATTATTGAGGGTTTTTGTATAATTTTTATTTGAAAAGTAATGGTGTGAAACGCGATCTAAGGTAAGAAATGTCATGGGCTTCCCTCCTTAGTTGAATAACATGTAACTTCAGCTATTCTATGGCTGGTTTTCAATTTGGGAGTGCTAATAAAACACACAAGTTTTATTAAAATTAATTCAAATACCAGGGTGTATTTTGTCATCATAGCTTATGTCTTTTACTAAAAATGTGTGAATGCCTATGTAATTATGAGGGTATATTAGTTGGCTTCTCGTTAAGAGGGTTCTTGTGTCAGGATATTTTACTACCTTAATTGCCAAGAAAAAAACCGCTCTCGAAAAATCGAGAACGGTTGTCAGCATGTGCTGGCAATGTTTTTCCTTCATATATTAAAATCCTTTTGGGATGAGGAAACTATAGTTATACAGATCGGTATAAAGGACCTGCTTCCTTAATATCGGTACTTGCTAATTTAAATTTCTTAAAGTTTTCATGAAATTTCGTTGCAAGTGCTTTTGCTTCCATATCATACGCTGCTTTATCTTCCCAGGTCTTCTTTGGTACAAGTACTTCATCAGGTACTCCAGGTACATGCATTGGAATTTTAAGTCCAAAAACATCATCGTGGGTTGTTTCAACTGTATTGAGTTCACCTTCCAACGCAGCGTGTATCATTGCTCTTGTGTATGACAGTTTCATACGTTTTCCAATTCCATAGGATCCACCAGTCCAACCGGTGTTAACCAAAAATACATTAGCGTTATAATGGTCTATTTTGTCGCCAAGCATTTTTGCATATGTTGATGGAGCTAATGGGAGAAACGGGGAGCCAAAACAAGCTGAAAATGTTGCTTGTGGCTCTGTTACGCCACGTTCTGTTCCAGCCAGTTTGCTCGTGTATCCACTTAAAAAGTGATACATCGCCTGTTCTTTTGTTAACTTGCTTATTGGCGGTAATGTCCCAGATGCATCAGCTGTTAGAAAAATTATTGTGTTAGGGTGACCAGCAATACTTGGTGAAGTAATATTATCAATATTTTCAAGTGGATATGCTGCTCTTGTGTTTTCAGTTAATGATGTGTTGTCATAATCAGGAATGCATGAATCCTCTTCAAGAATCACATTTTCAAGTACGGAACCAAAACGGATGGCATTGTAAATTTGTGGTTCTTTATCCTGAGAAAGGTTGATACATTTTGCGTAGCAGCCACCTTCAATGTTGAAAACACCATTTGGACTCCAACCATGTTCATCATCGCCAATTAAACGGCGGTATGGATCAGCAGATAATGTAGTTTTACCTGTTCCGGATAGACCGAAGAACAATGCAACATCACCTTCCTGGCCAACATTCGCTGAGCAGTGCATGGATAAAATGTCACGTTGCGGCAATAGGTAGTTCATTATCGAGAAAATGGATTTCTTGATTTCACCAGCATACTCAGTACCACCAATTAGAATGATTCGTTTTTTAAACGATATCAGGATAAACGTTTCAGAATTTGTCCCATCCACCTCTGGATCTGCCTTGTATGTAGGAGCAGACACAACAGTGAATTCGGATTGATGGGTCTTTAATTCTTCATCTGTCGGCGTAATGAATAATTGGCGAGCGAATAAATTATGCCATGCATATTCGTTTATAACCTCAATCGGCAGGCGGTATTTTTCATCAGCACCAGCATATCCTTTGAATTGAAAAAGCTCTTCCTTGTTCTTCAAATAGGTGATAACCTTTTCATAAAGTCTTTCGAATGATTCTTCATCTATTGCTTGATTCACTGGACCCCAATCAATAATTTCTTCACAACTATCGTCACGTACAATGAATTTGTCTTTGGGAGAACGGCCAGTATATTCACCGGTAGTTGCACAAACAGCTCCAGTTGCAGTCAGAGTACCTTCTTTACGTGATAAAATCTTTTCAACCAACTTAGGTACAGCAAGGTTTTTTTGTAAATTATTGTGCGAAAGTAAATCTTTTATAAATAGTGATTGTTCCACCGTCTTCATTTGTAATACCTACCTTTTTGATGGATTTGTATGGAAAGGCGATAACGTTCAATTATCTGATTATCTAAATCTGATTATTAGTATAACACATTAATTAAAATAGTCCATACTAATAACATGATTATTTATATGAATTTTTAGTGGCAATCGTGTATATAACCAGAAATAGTTGACATCACAAGGCTATTTCGATACGATAATTGTCGAACGGACACTCTCTTATTCAGAGTTGGTGGAGGGACAGACCCTATGAAGCCCGGCAACCGTCACATTAGTGAAAAGGTGCTAATCTGGTGCAAGGATATATCCTTGAACAATAAGAGCGAAAGGCCACAATTCCTTTCCTCATGAATGCAGGAAAGGTTTTTTGTTTACAGTGAAGATAGTTTAAATTCTTGCTGTATTAGCCTGGTTTTCTAACTAAAACATATTTTAAAGCTGAGCATATACTGAAAAGATAGAGTTCCGTACCATAAGCTTAGGGGAGGATTTAGCCATATGGCTTCGAATCGTCGGTTATTTACATCTGAATCTGTAACGGAAGGACATCCAGATAAAATTTGTGACCAGATATCAGATGCAATTTTAGATGAAATTTTATCAAGTGATCCTAATGCACGTGTTGCATGTGAAACAACTGTGACAACAGGATTAGTCTTAGTGTCAGGAGAGATTACTACTTCTACATATGTAGATATTCCTGCTATTGTACGTCAAACAATTAAAGATATCGGGTATACACGGGCAAAATTCGGTTTTGATGCTGATACCTGTGCAGTACTCACAGCAATCGATGAACAATCTGCAGATATTGCTGGTGGAGTGGACAATGCTTTAGAATCTCGTCAAGGTAAAATGAGTGATGAGGAAATCGCTTCAATTGGAGCGGGTGACCAAGGGCTTATGTTTGGTTTTGCCTGTAATGAAACAGAGGAATTAATGCCTTTAGCAATTTCACTGGCACATAAATTGGCAAAACGGTTAGCAGATGCGCGTAAAGAGAATATATTGGATTACCTTCGTCCCGATGGCAAGACACAGGTGACTGTTGAGTATGATGAACATGATAATCCTGTAAAAGTAGATACGATTGTTATTTCAACGCAGCATCATCAGGATATGGCTTCAGAACAAATAGAGAAAGATTTGATTGAACATGTAATTCGTCCCGTTGTACCAGCGAATCTGCTGGACGAAACAACAAAATATTTCATTAACCCGACAGGTCGCTTTGTTATTGGTGGTCCACAAGGGGATGCAGGCTTGACAGGCCGTAAAATAATTGTCGACACATATGGAGGCTATGCACGCCATGGCGGAGGTGCTTTCAGTGGGAAGGACTCCACTAAGGTAGATCGTTCCGGCGCATATGCAGCTCGTTATGTAGCCAAAAACATTGTAGCAGCGGACCTTGCTAAAACGTGCGAGGTACAAGTAGCATACGCAATCGGTGTTGCTGAACCGGTATCCATCGCAATTGATACATTTGGAACCGGTGCTGTAAGTGAAGAGGCTTTGGTTGCGGCGGTACGCAAATTATTTGATTTGCGCCCAGCTGGTATTATTCGAATGCTTGATTTACAGCGCCCAATATTTAGAAACACTGCAGCATACGGGCATTTTGGCAGAACAGACATACTTTTCCCTTGGGAAAAAACAGATAAAGTAGAAGAATTACAAGCTTTAGTAAAAAAATAATAGGTATTGCTCATGTTAACGGATCATTTCGGGAGAGTAGAGTAGTATTTTGGGGTGCAAATCGTATAGCGTTTGGCACCCCTTTTTTGAAGATATAATAATGTTTATTGAGTTTTATTCCCTTAAATACCATTGTACATTATATGCGTGCAATCAATAGCGGAATGAGGGACCGATAAAATTTTCGTGGCGGATCCCCGTTCCGCTAAATGGGTGAAAAGCCGTCCCAAAGGGTATGAAACGGATCCTCATTCCGTTAATTGCTCAAAAATAATGAAAAATGAGGGTGTAAAGTACAAATAGCGGAACGAGGATTACATAACGAGCTTCAAACAGTTGATTTAAAGGAAATAACGGAATGAGGATCCGACAAATTAGAAAAACCGATTCCGGTTACACTAAATGTACTAAGGCAATACAATGTGAAAGGTACTTCGTTCAACAAGGATAGTAAATTATTCCATCAAAATCTTTTAGGATTTAATTTGAGTAGTTCAGTTTTGGAGTACAAACAATAAAAATGTAGTAGTAAATGAGCGTTGAATTGCATAGCAATTTGAGGCTCATTTTTCATTGCTATATCAACGTTTTCTTGTATTTTGAGTGGTTATTTACATAGGAAAATGCAACCCGATTTGCAAACCCACAATAATTATTGAAGACTTGCAAAATCACGTTATTGGAAAATGCTAATTCTTCTTCATCAACGAACTCTCCCGTTTATGAAATAGGTGGACTATTGCTCAACTTTTCTTTCCTTTTTAATTTGGTTTAGAGATATCATCAAACCAGTTAATCCAGCAGCAAGGGAAGGCGGGATGCTCCATGCAAGATAGCTCCATTGCCCCGTAAACAAAGATATGAAGAGAAAAATAATTGGAAAACCTATTAACACAAATAAAGAAACAAAAAGTGCAATTTTATTATTTTTCATAGCTATAACCTCCGTAAATATTTCAGAAAGCATTCAACTGAACCAGTTACTTGAATATTGTTTCGTTAATTTATTTTACCACATAAATCTAATTATCCTAAAATTCACTTAATTATTTCTATAATTTACATTACAAATAGCCTTACATTTTAAATAACATTTTCATATGAAAAAAGTAGTTCAATTAAGGGTACAAATTACATTTTTGTACTCCAAAACTGAACTACTTAGATTTAATTCAAAGCGTTTTTGTTTTGCCTCCAATACGAAACACGGTATTGCTCATACAATATCTTTTTTTATATGACGAAAACTTTTAATTGATTTCATTCGTATATATAGTAGGGATGTTTTGAAGGGAGTGTGTAAGTCATTGAATGAGAACGAATCCAAACTTATAAAAAAAATAAAGAAAGGTGATCAGCTAGCCTTTAAGCGTTTATATGAAAGACACGCGGACTACGCACTTCGAACCGCCTATTCGATTACGAAAGACAGAAGCGATGCGTCAGATATTGTTCAAGAGACGTTTATTAAAATTTACCGTAATATTGAAACTTTTGATGTGAAGAGACCATTTAAACCGTGGTTTTATCAAATATTAATAAATGAAAGCAGGAGTTATTTATCCAAAAGATCTAAACAGGCAGTCAATATTGAATCGGAACGGTTATTGGACCAGTTACACCGTAATGCCGAGAACGAGCG
Organism: Virgibacillus sp. JSM 102003; assembly: GCF_041949995.1. NCBI lineage: Bacteria > Bacillati > Bacillota > Bacilli > Caryophanales > Bacillaceae > Virgibacillus > Virgibacillus sp. JSM 102003. The sequence continues at coordinate 11,236 of NZ_JBHFQH010000014.1, read as the reverse complement.
GCAATATGATGAGTTGGAACTAGGACTGGATGAACTAGATGATAAGGACCGAACGATCCTGACACTAAAGTATTTAAATGGCTTTACCGAGAAGGAAATTGCCAAAATGTTCGGTGCAAATGTAAATACGATAAAATCAAGACTTTACAAAGGCAGACAGCGGTTAAAGGTTGCGATGGGAGGGTTGAAGGATGAATGAAAAAGAGTTGGATAAAAAAATAGAAGAGAGACTAAAAATAGATACAAAATTGGCTTCGGAATTAAAGAATGAAACATGGAATAAAATTAATACAGAACTATTTCCTTCTCCAGGCTCCCATAAAAAGAAAGGGAAAAAAGGCATTATTTCCGGACTAACTGCTGCTGCAATCGTTGCAATTGCTGTTTTTGGCATGACAGATCCAGGTCAGGCAATGATACAAAATCTAAAGGATATGTTTGTTGAGGAGAAGGAGCAGGAGATTGAAATTGAAGGGCATAAGGAGGATACCGACGTACAGTTAGAAGCAAATGAAGAGCTCCGTTATGTTATCTATATAGATGACTCCCGCTATAAGATGGTTGAGGGAGATAAAAGTGATCGTATTGTACCTGAGCAGGAACTGGCAGACAAATATCCGGAAGTTTCTATGGAAATCATGCGTAAGGACGCGACAACTGAAGAGATGATCGAATCTATAAAGAAAACCTTGGCGGACAACAATATGGAACTGAGACAGGAAGAACAAGTTAAAGATCCTATTGATGGTGTTGTAATCAGGGGAATTGGTCCGGGTTATACAAATGAGGCAGGAAAAACAGGACAGCAGTGGGACACACCAATTCTAAAATATTATGTGACAAAGACAGAAAATGGTCAGGTGTTTGTGATTAAGCAAAGTTATTTCTTAGAGGCGGCTGAAGGTCATGGCGCAAGATTTGATTACATGCTGAAAAGTTTTGAAATTGTTGACTAACACCAATTCTGTCTAATAAATTTTGAGATGGAAATGCTTTTAATAACAACTACAAATAAGAAAAATTATACAATGCAAAGCTTATCAAATAATTTTTACAAGAAAGTAGGTTAAACAATGTGTGGCTTTATCGGTATACTACGAAATAATCCAGGCAAACCAAACGATGTATATAAAAATCTATTTAGAGATCAAAATAATATTATGTCTCATAGAGGCCCCGATGATGAAGGTTATTTTCACGATGACTTCGTTTCTTTTGGTTTTCGTAGGTTAAGTATAATTGATATAGAATACGGGGCGCAGCCTTTAAGTTATGATGATGAAAAAATGTGGCTTGTTTTCAACGGTGAGATTTACAATTACGTGGAATTAAAGAACGACTTACAGGCTGAGGGATATGAATTCACAACAGAGTCTGATACGGAAGTGATAGCAGCATTATTTACCAAGCATAAGGAAGATGCATTTCAATTCCTCAGAGGCATGTTCTCCATTTTAATTTGGGACAAAGAGCAGGAAACGTTTTACGGTGCCCGTGATCCGTTTGGTATTAAGCCGTTATTTTACCATGAGATGGAGGAGGGAACCGTATTTGCCTCTGAGAAGAAGAGTATTACATTATTAATGGAAAATGAAGAGGTTAATAATGAAGCATTACAGCATTACTTAAGTTTTCAGTTTGTACCTGAACCAATGACAATGACAGCAGGGATTAATAAGATTGAGCCTGGTCATTACTTTATTAAAAAACCTGGCAAACCAATAGCTTTCAAACGATTTTGGTCTGCTACTTTCAATCCGGTACTAATGGATAGAAATGGCTGGATAAAACGAATTCAGGAAGCAATGTATGACTCTGTCAGTAAGCATATGCGTAGTGATGTTCCAGTTGGTTCCTTTTTATCAGGAGGTATCGATTCAACGATAATTGTAGCGATGGCAAAACGAATTAATCCAAACATCAAGACGTTTTCTGTTGGTTTTGAACGTGATGGTTATTCGGAAATTGATGTTGCTAAAGAAACAGCGGACAAATTAAACGTTGAAAATATATCTTATATAATTTCACCAGAAGAGTATGTTGAAAAACTTCCAAAAATTATGTGGCATATGGATGACCCACTGGCAGATCCATCATGTGTACCGTTGTATTTCTTGGCTCGTGAAGCTAGCAAACATGTCACGGTTACCTTGTCAGGTGAAGGCGCAGATGAGCTATTTGGCGGGTACAATATTTATCGGGAGCCAGAATCATTAAAGATATTTAATTCTATTCCAACACCTGCCAAAAGTTTATTGGCGCGAGTAGCAGATGTTCTGCCTGAAGGTGTACGTGGAAAAAGCTTTCTGGAACGTGGCACCACACCTCTATGCGAACGGTACATTGGAAATGCGAAAATGTTTGAGGATAAAGAAAAAGACCAGATTCTAAAAGTGTATAGTGAATATACATCTTATCAACAGATTACAGGTAAGTTGTATGACCGTGTGCGAGATTTTCCACTTGTGGACCAAATGCAATATGTTGATATTCATACGTGGATGCGTGGCGATATCCTATTAAAAGCTGATCGAATGACGATGGCCAATTCTCTAGAACTTCGAGTGCCATTCTTGGATAAGGAAGTATTCAAGGTAGCAAGTGAGCTCCCTGTTGCTATGAAAATTGCAAATGGCACAACGAAGAACATTTTGCGTGAGGCTTTTCGTGGTATTATTCCCGACCATGTAATTGATCGTAAAAAGCTTGGATTTCCAGTTCCAATACGGCATTGGCTGAAAAATGAGCTTAATGACTGGGCCAGAAATTTAATACAGGAGAGTCAAACTGATCATTTACTGAATAAGTCCTATATTGTCAATTTGCTTGACGCCCATTGTCAGGAAAAAGGTGATTACAGCAGGAAACTATGGACAGTTCTTATGTTCATGCTTTGGCATCAAATTAATATCGAAAATAAGTTTGATGTGGATGAATTGAGTAAACCGGATCAAGCGATTGACTTACTTTCAAAAACAGAATCAATAATTTAAAAAGAAACAGGCGATTGGTTTTAGTAAACCGTTATCGCCTGTTTTCCCATTTGTTTCCATGCAGCTTCAAACTCTTCTATTGGAGCTTTTTCGGATCTATTTAACGGATCATTAAAATAAATAAACTTTTGGTTATATCCTGTAATTAAAACAGAATGTTCCTTCATGGTGATATCGATAGGTCCGTCTTTTGTTTGCCAAGTTGTAAATTGGCTTTTTGGAAGCTTTTTATAAGAAGTATTAATGATGACCCAAACAGGCCTGTTCTGGTTTAGCTGGTTTATAATTACAGAGAAGTCTTTACCTGTGAAATCATAAACACGCTCAATACCAATATATTCTCTAGCTAAGCTGGCAATTGGCCCATGATATACTCCGAATCCAGGTTTATTAATTGAATACATATCTCCAACAAAGCCATTATTAGGATTTCCGAAATAGACTCCTTTATTGGTTTGCTTATATGGTGTTTTATCTTTTTTGACCTGTTTTGCTAGTTTAAGCTTACTAACACTAACACCACTATATTGCAGAAGCATAGCAAGACTAGTAACTTCACAGCCACGGGGAAGCTCCGGTAATTGCTTGAGATGTGGCGCCTTAAGGTGAACGCTCTTGTCTGCGCTGAACTGAGATAGTAAAGGTTCAGGTGGTCGGGAGATTTTGGCTGCAGGTTGATTGAACACCTCATTTGCTGCTGTTAATAGTACTATCTTATTTTCATTTACATACATTGCACTTATGGATATTGCTGTTATAGTAAAAATAATTCCATATAGTTTGAATGATTTTTTCACCCATTTTATCCTAATCTTATTACTAAGAATGATAAAAATAAGTGCTAGGCTACAGGAAAGAATAAGTAATATGAGGTGCATTTTTTACACACTCCAATTAGCACAAAATAATATATACTTTATATTATATCGGCTGATTGTTGTTAAAAATAAAGTAATCAGAAGTCCAAATTAAGGTCAGTATTTTTTTTGTAGTACTGTCCCTTTTCAACATATGAGGTTCTTACACGTTCCATTTCATCATAGTCCTTGTCGGTCAGTGTGCGGACAACTTTAGCTGGTCTTCCTAACGCCAATGAATGAGGCGGGATTTTTTTACCTGGTGGTACGAGACTTCCAGCCCCGATAAAGGTGTGCTCACCTATTTCCGCACCATCAAGTATCACAGAACCCATTCCAATAAGTGAATTGTTACGAATCGTACAGGCATGAAGTGTTACCTGATGACCAACTGTCACATCATCTTCTACTGTAACAGGCATGTTGGGACTCTGGTGGATCATGGAAAGGTCCTGGATGCTTACCCGCTTTCCGATCCGTGTAGGCGCGACATCTCCGCGAATAACAGTGTTAAACCACACATTTGATTGCTCGCCGATAATAACGTCACCTATGACTGTAGCATCATTTGCAATAAAAACGGAGTCATGAATTTCCGGTTTATAGTTTTTATAAGAATGTATCATTTGAATCCCCCTAAAAATTATGGTGATATAGGTAGTATAGCAAAATTTTCATACAATTATCGAATGATTGTCTTGGGAACGGAGGAACTTAGTTGGGTTACAAAATACCAAAAACATCATTAACTTTAATGGCAACAGTCTATCGTAAAATCTTCCCAGCAGTGAACGTGGAATTAGTTTTTTGGCAAAAGCGAGCAAATCAGATTCCGAATCAGGAGTTACGAACACAGGCACTCTCGAGTATTAAATCCAAGCGATTTCACTGTCTGGGTGGTGCTGTCTATGCATTGCTAGCTGGCTATAAATGGAAAGAAGCCATCCGTTTTATTGTTGCTTATCAAACGATTAGTGATTATTTGGACAACCTATGTGACCGAAGTACTTCGATGGATCCTGATGACTTTCGTTTGCTGCACCAGGCGATGATTGATGCCTTAAGTCCAGGAAATACAATACAAAATTATTATGAACTTCGCACAGATCAGGTTGATGGGGAATATTTAGCTGATCTCGTACGAACATGTCAAAAGACTTTTCGGAATCTGGATGAATATGAAATTATTCGTGATTATATTTTAAAACTGGAACAACTGTATGGTGATCTTCAAGTACATAAACACGTTAAGGAAGATGAACGCATTTCCCGGTTGAAAAATTGGTATGAAGCAATTAGGGAAGATTCGTTAAGCTGGTATGAATTTTCTGCTTCAGCAGGATCTACTCTAGGTATTTTCTGTCTCGTAAGCTATACGTTAGGTGGCAACATGACCAAGGAGCTTGCCGACAATATTTATAATAGTTATTTCCCGTATGTCCAAGGTTTACATATTTTGTTGGATTATTATATTGACCAAGAGGAAGATAAGCTGGAAGGGGATTTGAATTTCTGCAGTTACTATGACAATCATGAGCAAATGAAGAAACGTTTTATCTATTTCATAGAACAGGCCGATAAACACGTCCAGTTACTTCCGAATTCGAGTTTTCATGAAATGGTTCATCAGGGTCTAGTTGGTTTGTATTTAGGAGATCCTAAGGTAAAAAAACTTGAAGACGGAACACAAATGACTGATGATCTGTTGCATATAAGTGGTAGAAGTGCTCGCTTTTTTCATTGGAATACCAAATTATATTATAAATTTAGAAAACCCCGGGATTGATTTACCGGGGTTTATTTTAGCGGACACACTTTACTTTAATAGATGTAAAATAGGGAATTATCGTTGAGAATTCCGAGGGATGATTTTCAATAAACTAGAACCTCATTGCTTTTGTCTGCTGAAGAAGTGTGCTGCCTTTTTTAAGGTAGCTAGTTCCTCTTCTGATTCTGTTAATTTCTTATCTTTCGCTTCTAACTGTTGTTCCAGTTCCTTAACACGATCTTCAGTTACAACAGGCTCATTTTCAAATTCACTATAATTCTTCATCCATTCATGAAGACTGCTTAGTGGAATCTGCAACTCATCCGCAATATCCGTCATAGTTTTCTTTTGCCGTTGTTCTTGTGCAAACTTAACGGTTTCTTTCTTGAATTTTTCACTGTATCTTTGCCGTTGTTCGCCCATTGGAACCCCTCCTGATTATTATAATTATAACAACTATTGATTTTAATTAAGATACACTTTTTGGCAAGCCTGTATTATTTGTAGGTTTACTTCCCCAAAAATCCGATATTAATTTCTCTTTTGAATCGCCAGTATAAATGGGGGGTCATTTTTTTGGTTAATAAAACCATAGTAAAGCACATGGAATAATTTTTGATCAAGCAAGTGCACGTATCTTACCAATTGTTCCTTTTCTGATTCTCCGCCTTCATGTCCGTGGTAAACAACGAGTACAACAATTCCATTTTGCTTCATATGGGACAGTATACCTTCAACAGCTAATATAGTTGATTCGCTTCTGGTTATGACTGATTTGTCACTTCCAGGCAAATAGCCGAGGTTAAAAATAGCTCCACCAAGTTTGGTTAACTTATCAACTGGCATATGATGAATAAAATTGCTGTGACTATCTTTTATGATGGTCGCATTGTTAGATTTGTTTTGGGCGAGTCGATTTTTCGTGTTTTTAATTGCTTGATCCTGAATATCAAATCCAAATACATGACCATTATCCCCAACTAGTTTCGTCAAAAAAAGGGTGTCGTGACCATTTCCGCATGTAGCATCAATAACTGTATCGCCTTTGTCTACGGATTCTTCCAGAAGATGATGAGTGAAATTTATTATACCTTTTAGCATTTTAGATAGATGGCTCCTTAGTAATTCTGTGATGTAATTAGTTTAGCATAGCACGAAATGGAGGGGGAAGTAAGTTGAATTAATGAATATGTATCCACTTTCAGTTCAGAGAAAGCCTAGTATATGTGTAAGTGCTTGACAAACCAGTTTCCTTTGATTAGAATTCGATATAAATAAGCAAACGACGATGAGAAGGATTAGTAATAGATTTATTCAGGTATAGCGAGGCAGTGGCTGGTGTAAACTGCTCCTGAAGATTTATGAACTCACCTTTATGAAGTTGCAGAAATGAACGATAGTAGTTTCTGTCGTAAGTCCGCGTTAAGGATACAAGTGAACGCTGCAGTTTTGCGTTAATTTGGGTGGTACCGCGGGAGTAATAGCTTCTCGTCCCTTTCGATTGGGATGAGTAGCTTTTTTTATTCGTTTTGTTAAAGGAAAAAGGAGGAAATAGCAGTGAGTTTTAACCATCAGGAAATAGAAAAAAAGTGGCAGAATTATTGGGAAGAGAATAAAACTTTTCAAACAAATACTTATTCAAATAAAGAGAAGGTATATGCGTTAGACATGTTTCCATACCCATCTGGATCGGGATTGCATGTCGGTCATCCAGAAGGGTATACAGCAACTGACATTTTCTCGCGGATGAAGCGATTGCAGGGTTACGAAGTACTTCATCCGATGGGCTGGGATGCGTTTGGCCTGCCTGCAGAACAATATGCGCTTGATACAGGTAACAGTCCAGCTGAATTTACCGCACAAAACATCGAAACATTTAAACGGCAGATCCAGGAGCTTGGATTTTCATATGACTGGGACCGTGAAATCAATACAACAGATCCCAATTACTATAAATGGACACAATGGATTTTTACAAAACTATATGAACATGGGCTTGCTTATATGGACGAAGTGGCTGTTAACTGGTGCCCAGCCCTTGGGACAGTTTTAGCAAATGAAGAAGTAATTGATGGAAAAAGTGAACGTGGCGGACATCCAGTTGTCCGAAAACCAATGAAGCAGTGGATGCTTAAAATCACCGCCTATGCTGATCGACTACTGGAAGATTTAGATGAAGTGAATTGGCCAGAAAGCATTAAAGATATGCAGCGTAACTGGATTGGCCGATCTGAGGGTGCTGAAGTAACATTTGGAATTGATGGGTATGATGAGGAATTTACTGCATTTACAACGAGGCCTGATACTCTATTTGGCGCAACGTACGCCGTATTGGCACCAGAACATCCGCTGGTAGAGAGGATTGTATCGGCAGAACAAAAAGGTGCTGTTGATTCTTATATGAAGGAAATTCAAACTAAATCCGATTTGGAACGTACTGACTTGGCTAAAGATAAAACTGGCGTATTCACAGGTGCATATGCAATTAACCCGGCAAATGATGAAAAAATGCCAATCTGGGTTGCCGACTATGTGCTGATGTCTTATGGAACTGGCGCCATTATGGCAGTTCCTGCACATGACGAACGAGATTATGAATTTGCAACGAAATTTGAACTGCCAATTGTTGAAGTTGTTGCTGGTGGGGACGTCACCAAGGAAGCTTATGTTGGAGATGGAGAACATGTCAATTCTGATATTCTGAATGGAATGGATAAGGATGAAGCTATCACTACCATGATTGAATGGCTTGAAGAGAATAATAAAGGAGAGAAAAAAGTAACCTACCGTCTTCGTGACTGGCTATTTGCCAGACAGCGTTACTGGGGAGAGCCCATTCCGATTATACATTGGGAAGATGGCACAATGACAGCTGTTTCCGATGAAGATTTGCCAGTGGAGCTGCCGAAAATGAAAGAATTCAAACCATCAGGAACAGGTGAATCTCCATTGGCGAATAACAGTGAATGGGTTAATGTTGTTGATCCTAAAACAGGTATGAAGGGTCGCCGTGAGACAAATACAATGCCGCAATGGGCAGGCAGCTGCTGGTACTTTTTACGGTTTATTGATCCAAACAATCCGGACAAACTTGCTGACCCAGAAGCATTAAAAGAATGGTTGCCAATTGATATTTATATTGGTGGAGCCGAGCATGCTGTACTTCACCTGTTATACGCACGATTCTGGCATAAATTTTTATATGACATAGGCGTTGTTCCAACAAAAGAACCGTTTATGAAGTTATATAATCAAGGCATGATACTTGGGGAAGGCAATGAGAAAATGAGTAAATCTAAGGGTAATGTTGTTAACCCTGATGATATTATTACTTCACACGGGGCAGACACGCTCCGGTTATATGAAATGTTTATGGGACCATTGGATGCAGCGGTAGCCTGGTCTACCAATGGTCTGGACGGATCACGTCGTTTCCTAGAACGTGTTTGGCGATTGATAGTAAACGAAGATGGAAGTCTTTCTGAGAAAATCAGTAATGGAAGTGAAGAATCTTCGTTGGAAAAGGTCTATCATGAAACGGTTAAAAAAGTAACGGAGGATTTTGAGAACCTGCACTTTAATACTGGCATTTCACAAATGATGGTGTTTATAAATGAATCCTACAAGACAGATAGTCTTCCAAAACATTATATTGAGGGTTTTGTGAAACTAATTTCTCCTGTTGCTCCACATCTTGCTGAAGAATTGTGGAGTCGCCTGGGTAATACTGAAACAATCACTTATGCTACTTGGCCAATTCATGATGAATCTAAACTTGTAGAAGAAGAGTCGGAAGTCGTTTTACAAGTTATGGGTAAAGTTCGAGCTAAAATTAAGGTAGCAAAAGATATCTCAAAAGACGACCTTGAAAAACAAGCATTGGAAAATGATAAAGTACAGGATTGGCTTGAGGGGAAAACAATTCGCAAAGTTATCGTAGTACCTGGTAAGCTGGTTAATATTGTTGCAAATTAGAATTAAAGGATCTCTTCTAAATCTATAGAAGAGATCCTGTTTTTAATTAGATGGTACCCATTCAGTTTGTAAAATTATCCACTTCCCACCTTCGTAATACCATACCGTTTCAACTGTACCTAATTGATCTGCATGATAGGCACCGCTTATTTGCTGATAACTCTTTAACCCGTATCCTTTTTGCTTGCTGATGATTACGGGATCGAAGAAAGCTATTGGATCAACCATTGCTGATGATTTTTCTTCTATCAATTTTCCTTCTTTATTATAAATTCCAAGCTGAATATATTCTGGAGCCCTGGTTTCAACGTCAACAATATATGGCTCTTGCTCAGGTGAGATTTGAATTTCTACCTTAAAGTTTTCTTTAAATTCACCTTTCACATAAGGCTGTTCGGGTAGGGGTAATTCTTTCAATTCGTCATTCTTTAATGTGTGTAAATGATAGTAGTACAACCCCCCGCTTCCACCAGTTGCGCTTTGATAAAAAATATCATTAACCCTGTCGTGATTGAGGTCAATAAATTGTAACTCAGGATCATACCCACCCTCATATGGAATTTTCCATTTTTGTTGATTAACGGATGTTACTTCGGTCCATATATCCCTGAAGTAGTCTGTATCATGTGAAAATAAAATTCCTTTTAGTAGTATTGTATCTTTCTTGGAATCACCTGTTATTTCGTCTTCATATTTGGCAATTGTTTGGGCTGTTGGTGCGTTTTTTTGCGGATCTTCTGCATTTGTATTGAATGGTACTAGTAAAAAAAGCAATCCAACTGCTATGATGATATGTTTGATATAAATCACCTCACTGATGTTTAGTTGATTTATTTTGTGTTAGATAGTTGCAACCTATTCATACGTGGAGTTAAGATAAATTATATACTGATAAAAAGGTGGTTTAAAAATGGATCATATTAATGAAGTAACCCCAAAGGAAGTGGAAGAGTTAATTGAAAAGGACAGTGATACAGTTGTCTTGGATGTACGGGAAGATGAAGAAGTAGCACAAGGAAAGATACCAGTTGCCAAGCATATTCCACTTGAAAAAATACCGCATTCCTTAAACGATTTAGACAAAGGTAAAGATTATGTATTAGTATGCCGTTCAGGCAATAGAAGTATGACCGCAGCATCGTTCTTGGATGAGCATGGTTTTAAAGTTTCAAATATGGCTGGTGGAATGATGAATTGGGACGGTGAAGTAATAGTCTAGTTTGTGTTTCAAGCTAGTGGATAATATTTCCATACTTTTTGTGAAAATCGATTACAATATACCGTTGACTTTTTTGGTTAGCGGTAGTAATATTAATTTTGCTGTCAAAAAAACAGCAAGCAAAAAAATGTTGATTTTTGTTGGCGGTTAAGAAAGTATAAATCCTTTCTTACTGCAGAAGGTCAACGAAGGATTTTGCCATCAAGACACGGTGATAAGCCAAGTTTGCTAATATTGACAACAGCCATAAACGATGATATAATTTTTATGCTGTCGAAATAAATAGATTAACAGTGTAATTTGCTCCTTGAAAACTGAACAAAACAACCAGTATGTCAAGAAAACAGGATAAAAGTTAAACTTTTAAACCCTGATTTCAATTTTTAAGCTAAGAACAGATGATTGATTGGTGTCAATCATAATC
>NZ_JBHFQH010000013.1:0-128490 GCF_041949995.1 Virgibacillus sp. JSM 102003 | reverse complement strand
CCACAAAAGAGCTAACAGGGTCTCCCGAGTTGCCGCACAATCTACTGTTAACATGCCTGGCTCACTGACCCCGGGGAAGTTCCACCTAGCTCGCCATTTTCACGCTACATGGAATGTTGTTTTCCAGTTTCCGCACACCGTCAACCTTCCCGATGTATCCCATTTCGAGGCTCTATCACTTTCAGGCCTATTAACCTCCCTGTCTACGCTTAGCACCCTGCATCTCTGCAGGTAGCCCAAGACTCGGTATTGACGACTTGGCTGAAGTCTTACCAAGCAGGAGTATCACCTGCCAAATTGTACGCCCTTGCTCGGACGCTCGCGGAATGAGGATCCGCTTCGACTGTTTGACGGACCCTCATTCCGAGTGGTAACACTTCATTCCCTTATTATATAATCCTTTCAGATGGAACGCTTCCACTTCATGGTAGAACCCACGCTTTGTGTCAATGTTTGCACTAGCACGTTCTATGCGTCGTAGACTTGTGAAGAGCCCTAGTTGCGCGAGTATATCCTAATTGCGAGATCAATGATCTTACTATCTGACACAATCGGGCTTCCTTTTTAAGTCTCACATTTTATATCAACTACTTGTTAAAATCCATTGTTTGAAAAAAGCAACAATCTTTAAAAATTAGCATTTATAAAAGATTATTAAGAACATACAGCATTTGTTTAAAAGTAAAAAATAATTGCCATAATACTAATTATAGTAGGTGATTATGTATGGGTGATGGACTTATTTTTTACTGGTTTTGTTGGGTCTTATGGATTATAGTTACGTTTTTTATGAAAAAGGATAAACAAAGGATGTTTTTGGCATGTTGGATTCTTTTGTTAATCTCGTTTTCCAACTTGGAGCTTTCTATAGATTTTTACAACATTTCTGTTAGCTTTATTATTTTCCTTGGGGGAGCACTTTTTTTACATGTGAAACTCCCACAATTGATATATCATTCAATAATTTCATTTATTGTAAGCATTGGATATATTGCTATTCTAATTTGGGTTAATGTTACCCCTTTAAGGCTTTTCTTCCCTCAGCTTATAACAACTTCTTCCATCCTGTTGATATTGATTATGTTATTAACAAACGGTCTTTTAAACAGACTTGGAGCTGGTTTATTTGGTATTGCATGTGGTGAAATGGTATATAGTATGATTATGGCTAATTATTCCATTCAGAGTACGGTAGGGGATATGGCTTTCTTTGATTGTGTGCTGATCGTTGCAATGCTTTTACTTTGTAATAGTTTATTTTTAAAATTGAATCGTAAAATTTATATATTCTTTTTTTCAACAACCAAACGTTCAATAAAGCAGCGAGCTTGATAATCATTGTGAATATGACTTTCTTTTGCTAGAATTAGGAAAGTTAATGGAGTAATTAATTAATGTAAATACTTAGAGATATTAAAGAAAGGATGTTCCTTTCATGAGGAAATCTGTTGTTGCAATTGTAGGAAGGCCAAACGTAGGTAAATCGACTATTTTCAATAGACTGGTAGGAGAAAGAATATCTATAGTGGAGGATATACCAGGGGTAACCAGGGACCGGATATATGCCCAAGCTGAATGGCTAACGTCAACATTTAACGTGATCGATACGGGTGGTATAGAGATCGGCGATGAGCCGCTGCTTGTCCAAATGCGCCAGCAAGCAGAAGTTGCTATTGACGAGGCTGACGTAATCATATTTTTATTAAATGGTCGTGAGGGTATAACGGGTGCTGATGAAGAAGTTGCTAAAATGCTATTCAAATCTAACAAACCTGTTGTAGTTGCTGTTAATAAAATGGACAACCCGGAAATGCGTGAAGAAATATACGAATACTATTCCTTAGGTTTTGGTGAGCCATACCCTATTTCAGGGTCTCATGGACTTGGATTAGGCGATTTATTGGATGCAGTTGTAGGTTATTTTCCAGAAAAAAGTGATGAAGATGTGAAAGAAGATACCATCTACTTTAGTTTAATCGGAAGACCAAATGTTGGAAAATCTTCTTTAGTTAATTCTATGCTGAATGAAGAACGAGTCATAGTAAGTGAAATAGAAGGGACTACAAGAGAAGCTACTGACACGCATCTGCAAAGAGATGATCAGGATTATGTCATAATTGATACCGCTGGAATGCGTAAACGTGGAAAGGTTTATGAGACAACAGAGAAGTATAGTGTTTTACGTGCATTAAAAGCGATAGAGCGGTCTGATGTAGTTCTGGTTTTAATTGATGCCGAAACAGGAATAAGGGAACAGGATAAGAAAATAGCTGGTTATGCACATGAGGCAGGACGTGCTGTTATACTTGTTGTAAACAAATGGGATACAGTTGAAACAAATGAAAAAACGATGAAAGAATTCGAAACCAAAGTACGTTCGCATTTTCTATTCTTGGATTATGCTCCGATTGTATTTCTTTCTGCTAAAACTAAGAAACGCTTGCACACGTTAATTCCAGCAATAAAAGTTGCAAGCGAAAATCATGCGAAGCGAATCCAAACTAATGTTTTGAATGACGTAATTATGGATGCAATAGCAATGAATCCAACCCCGACAGTAAAGGGGAAACGCTTAAAGGTATTATACGCAACACAAGTAGCTGTTAAACCACCAAGTTTTGTTGTATTTGTTAATAATCCTGAGTTAATGCACTTTTCATATGAAAGATTTTTGGAAAATAAAATTAGGGATGCCTTTGGTTTTGTTGGAACTCCAATAAAAATATTCGCACGAAGTCGTCAATAGGGAGGTATTGCAATTGGGTAAAGTAGCGGTATTAGGTGCTGGCAGCTGGGGAACAGCATTAGGCATTGTATTAGCTGATAATGGACATGATGTTCGATTATGGACACATCGAAAAGAACAAGCCGATGTAATTAACTCAACACACAAGAATGAAAATTACTTAGATATAACAATCCCTGAACAACTGATCGCATTTCACAATTTGGAAAAAGCAGTTGATGATGTGACTGCTATTATTTTGGTGGTTCCTACCAAAGCCATTCGTGATGTTTGCAGGCAGTTAGATACAATATTAAAACACAAAGTTACTATAATTCATGCCTCCAAAGGTATTGAACCAGAATCACTTAAACGGGTTTCTGAGTTAATTGGTGAGGAAATGAGTCAATATACTCAGGAAGATATTGTTGTTTTATCTGGACCAAGTCATGCAGAAGAGGTAGGTAAAAGACAGCCAACAACTGTGACTGTATCATCAAAGGATATCCAAAATGCTGAATTAGCTCAGGATTTGTTCTTTAATGATTCATTCCGTGTTTATACGAGTCCGGATATAGTAGGGATAGAACTTGGTGGTGCTTTAAAAAATATTATTGCGCTTGGAGCTGGGATTTCAGATGGATTAGGTTATGGTGATAATGCCAAAGCAGCCCTAATTACAAGGGGGCTAGCAGAAATAACACGATTAGGTGCATCGCTTGGTGCTAATCCATTGACTTTTCTCGGACTGCCTGGCGTAGGTGACCTTATCGTTACATGTACAAGTGTTCACAGTAGAAACTGGCGCGCTGGAAACCTGTTAGGGAAAGGACAGAAACTGGAAGCAGTATTAGATGAAATGGGTATGGTCGTTGAAGGTGTCAGAACAACAAAGGCAGCAAATCAGTTTGCTGAGAAACAGCAAATTGAAATGCCGATTACGAACGGAATATATCAAATTTTGTTTGATGACATGAATCCAAGAAATGTAGTTGAGCAGTTAATGAATCGAAGCAAAAAAGAAGAAATGGACGACCTTGCAACGTTACTCCGTACAAACTATTCAAAATAACACGTAATCGTTCTCCTTGCATACAATATGGTGAATTAACTATGCAAGGAGGCGAGCATGTGAGTAATTTTCAAGACAATCTTTTTGATAAAATACAACAAAAGTCAGATGTAAATCCTGATGAAATTTATAAAGTCGCAAATTCTGTAAAGAATGCAGACTTTTCAGACGAAAAAACTGTAAGAGATCTAGTAAGGCGATTGTCCAGAATTGCCAATAAACCAATATCTAAAGCAAAGGAAGACCAGATTGTTAAATCTATAACCAGTAGTAACATGCCAGTGGATATGCAATCTTTAAATAAAATGTTCAAAAAGTAGTCATATCTGGGCAAGTGAGGATACATTAGTGCGTATGCTCGCATAAAATGAATCGCACAAGCATTCATGGATAGAGTTGCTGTGGGTATTATTTAGTCAGACCGGGATGAAGATAGCCCCCTTCATCTCGGATTTTTAATGTGTACATAATGCTCTTATAGACACCCTTATGTTATAATACCTTGTGCATATTAAGATTAGGAGTGAAAGCAATGTCAATATCAATGCTTAAAATGTATATATCATTTGGTGGCATGGCACTATTACTTTTAGCTATCGGACTTATAATACTTAGCAGATATAAATTAAAAGGCCTTTTGGCGGGGATTGTTTCTATTCTAGCGTATCTGTCTTTGATACTCGGCGGAATAATCATTTTATATATCGTATTTAGTGGTCCAACAGGATAGGAGGCTTATCATGAAACATACATATATTGTGGCTTTGGGTACATTTTTGAGTATAATTTTTCTAACTGGATGTCTCTATCCAAATAATGAATTATCAAAAAACCAAGTACCAAATGAAGTTCAGTTAGAAAAAATACAGTCAGCGGTCGATACGTATCAGAAAGAAACAAACGGATTAGTTCCGATAAAAACCAAATCAAGCAATACACCAGTCTTTCAAAAGTATTTGATTGATTTTGGCATGCTAAAAGAACAAAACAATATAGCAGAAATACCTGGAAACGCATTTGAAAACGGAGGTATTTATCAATATGTGTTAATTACTCCTGAGGAGAATCCGCGTGTGAAGCTAATTGACTTACGAATAACTGAAGCGATTAGGGAAGTAAGTGTAAAACTGGAAATTTACCGAAGTGAACATATTTATCCCCCATATGGAGAAGAGATTGCGGATGGGGTTTTCAAAGTAGATTATAAAAAATTAAATTTGAAAGATTACCCTTATGTTCAAAGTCCTTACTCAAAAAATAATCTGCCTATTGTAATGGATACAGAAGGAAAACTTTATGTGGATTATCGCATCGATTTAATGAATGCATTAAAGGAATATGAACACAATTTTAAATCAGGAGAAGATATTCGGTATATACTTGCAAATAATAGCCCCTTTGTTCCTGCTTATTCATTACCGTATACTATTCATAAAGGTGAGCCAGTTTTTAATAATACAAAAAAATAAACTATCATAATAAATCCCTTGTTACATATATTGTGTTGCAAGGGGTTTTTTGTGTATTCTCTGTAAACCTCTTTTGATGACTTAACAAAAATTATCTTTTAAACATAATTAAGTCATATTTTGATAGGACAACATCATAGAATTGTAATGTCAATTATTCGTAGTTTGTTTATTATTAATGGATCAGGAGATCGGGAGGGGATCGTTTGGAGAGAGTTGATATTTTTAAAGATATTTCGAAACGGACGAATGGAGATATTTATCTTGGAATTGTAGGTGCTGTCCGGACCGGGAAATCAACTTTTATTAAGCGCTTTATGGAGTTGGTAGTTTTACCGAATATTGCAGACGAAAGTGAACGAGGAAGAGCACACGATGAGTTACCGCAAAGTGCAGCAGGAAAAACGATTATGACAACAGAACCTAAATTCATTCCGAATCAGGCTGTATCGGTACATGTGGACGAGGGACTTGATGTAAACGTCAGGTTAGTGGATTGTGTTGGGTATGCTGTTAATGGCGCTAAGGGATTTGAAGATGAAAATGGCCCTAGAATGATTAATACACCATGGTACGAAGATCCAATACCGTTCCATGATGCTGCAGAGATTGGTACACGAAAAGTAATTCAGGAGCATTCAACAATTGGTGTTGTAGTAACAACTGATGGAACAATTGGAGAGATAGAAAGAGCGGATTATCAGGAATCAGAAGCGAAAGTTGTTGAAGAATTAAAAGAAGTCGGTAAACCATTTATCATGGTCGTTAATTCCGTTAGACCAACAAGTCAGGAAACAGAATTACTTCGCCAGGAACTGGTGGAACAGTATGATATTCCAGTGTTGGCAATGAGCATTGAATCAATGACTGAACATGATGTTTATAATGTACTAAGAGAATCGCTTTATGAATTTCCAGTACTTGAAGTTAATGTGAATCTGCCTAGCTGGGTTATGGTCCTAAATGAGGATCACTGGTTAAGAAAGAATTATCAGGAAGCAATTCAAGCAACAGTAAAAAATATTCGAAGGCTTAGAGATGTTGATCATATAGTTGGAGATTTCTCAGATTACGATTATATTGACAAGGCAAACCTTGCAGGTATGGAAATGGGAGAGGGAGTTGCGGAAATTGATCTGCATGCACCAGATTACTTATATGATGAAGTATTAAAAGAAATAGTTGGAGAAGAAATTCGCGGGAAAGACCATCTGCTTGAACTAATGCAGGATTTTGCGCATGCAAAACGTGAATATGATAATGTTTCTGGTGCCTTGCAAATGGTCAAACAAACTGGTTATGGGATAGCAGCTCCAACCTTGGAAGATATGGAACTAGAAGAACCAGAAATTATTCGCCAAGGATCAAGATTTGGAGTCAGATTAAAAGCAGTTGCTCCCTCGATACACATGATTAAAGTTGAAGTGGAGTCAGAATTTGCACCAATTATTGGAACTGAAAAACAAAGTGAAGAACTAGTAAGGTATTTGATGCAAGACTTTGAGGAGGACCCATTATCCATCTGGGAATCTGACATTTTCGGCAGATCATTAAGTTCAATTGTAAGAGAGGGAATCCAGGCAAAAATTTCACTAATGCCAGAAAATGCCAGATATAAATTAAAAGATACACTTGAACGTATAATAAACGAAGGTTCAGGTGGTTTAATAGCAATTATTTTATAGCAGCTTTAATTAGTTGCTATTTTTTTTATTTTATTTTCTAAAAGTTGCAGGAACTTTTCTATCTATGTCGTATATATCTAGAAGAGCCTATTAAACCGAGTCTTAACACGATGGAACATTAACATGGAATTTTTTTCCATAACAGCCATTTTTAGAGGCTAAAATAGGAAAAAATAGCTAAATATTAAATAAATACTGAGAAAATAGGCGATTATTGTTGAAATTTATTTCAATCTCGGTTAGTATAAGCCTTGTCATCAATGAATTTGGTGGCAATAGGTATAAAAAATGACAACTTGGTAACAAATGGAATTAGAATAATTTTGTACCAATGTCGAATGAATTTTGGGAGGAGGTGAATGTCATGAATAAAACAGACCTAGTAAATGCAGTTTCAGAAAAAAGTGAGCTTTCCAAAAAGGATGCTACTAAAGCTGTAGATGCAGTTTTTGAATCTGTCATGGATTCACTTAAAGACGGTGAAAAAGTACAATTGATTGGATTCGGGAATTTCGAAGTACGTGAGCGCTCAGCACGTAAAGGTCGTAACCCACAAACTGGGGAAGAGATCAAAATTCCTGCAAGTAAAGTTCCTGCATTCAAACCAGGAAAAGCCCTAAAGGAAAGCGTTAAATAGTATCTTACATAGGGCGGAAAAGGGGCACGTTAACTACGTGTCCTTTTTTCTTTGTCTGTTTAAAGAAGTATGAATCCTTTCTTAGTGCATATGCAACTAATAATTATCTACATTAAAGCTTGGCGATGAGCCAGGTTTTCTAATATTTCGACGTATGAATTAAACGAAGTTTGTACCACAGAAACTAACGTCGGCCATACTTCGATGTACAGTTACGAATTATAATCTTTTCTATTCTGTTCACTTAACTTTTTAATTATGGAACATGCTTAAATTATGCTATAATAACAATATCAATAAGGAACGCTTGAAAGGGAACAGGTGGTTGTTTTGCAGACATCCAGTATGGATCTGAGAAATTTAAAAACATTAATAAAAGAAAAAATGCATCATTCATATATTGAAAAATACGTAAAATCCCCAATTTTGAACGAAGATAAATTATTTATATTAACTTCAATATTAGATAATACAAATTTATCAGATGATAAAAAAAAGAATTATATCGTATCAACAATGCTAGTACAAATGGCACTGGATACACATGATTTGGTTCCCAAAACAAATGATTCAGAGCAATCCAATACAGATAAAGTTACAAAGCAACTATCAGTATTGGCTGGGGATTACTATAGCGGATTATACTATTTACTTCTAGCAGAAATGGAAGATGTAGAAATGGTTCATATCCTTGCTACTGCAATCAAAGAAATTAACGAGTATAAAATGCAATTATATTATAGACATATAGAATCCTTCGATACATTTGTTACGATCGTAAAAAAAATAGAAACACTATTATATACACATGTTGCTGAATTTGTGGGTGAAAAAACGATTAGCGGAATTACGGCTAGATGGCTATTGACTAGAAAGCTTGATGAAGAAAGAAAAAGTATGCTGCATACAAGCACTTCCACGCTGTTTTCTATTTGGTATAATCAAACTTCTTCGACTAATAAAATTACAATACATGCCGCAGAGAAACATATTAACAATGAAATAGGTTTGGTGAGGAACCAGCTAACTCACTTTCCAGAGCACCTTACAGCAGTAAAAACACATATTCAAGAGACTTTAAATGAATTTCCAATTGCAAACAGAACAATTGTGGAAGAAGGGTAGCAAATGTATCAGCCATCAAAAGAAGAACGTGTTCATCACGTATTTGAAAAAATCTATGATAATTATGACTCCATGAACTCAATAATTTCTTTTCAGCGTCACAAGGCTTGGAGAAAGAGTGTTATGCAGCGGATGAATGTTGAAAAAGGTTCAGTCGCACTTGATGTATGTTGTGGAACTGGAGATTGGTCTATCGCGCTTGCTGAAGCAAGTGGCAGAACAGGTGAAGTGATCGGGCTAGATTTCAGCCACAATATGTTATCTGTCGCAGAAGAAAAAAATAAAGCATTAGACTATAGCCAGCTTTCTTTTGTACAAGGAAATGCAATGGAACTGCCATACGAGGATAATTCATTTGATTATGTCACAATTGGTTTCGGGTTGCGGAATGTTCCAGATTATATGACTGTATTAAAAGAAATGTATCGGGTTGTTAAGCCAAATGGAAAAGTAGTTTGCCTAGAGACTTCACAGCCAACAATGGTTGGATTTCGTCAAGGTTACTATTTTTACTTTCGCTTTATTATGCCATTATTAGGTAGAATGTTTGCTAAAAGTTATAAAGAATATGCATGGTTACATGAATCAGCAAAAGACTTTCCTGATAAGAAAGAGCTGAAACAGATGTTTCAATCGGCAGGTTTTTCACGTGTACAAGTGAAAAGCTTTACAGGTGGTGTAGCTGCAATGCATATGGCAACAAAAGAACAATAAATAATCGACTTTAGTTCGGAACTTAAAGTAAAAGGTGACATGCATGAAACTATCTAAAACTTACGGGTATTTAAACAAAGAACTGGATATTATAGAGTATGCTTTAAGTAACGCTATTCAAGCAGATCACGATGTATTACGTGAGGCTTCTACACAGTTACTGCAGGCAGGGGGGAAACGGATTCGCCCTGTTTTTGTGTTGTTATGTGGACAGCTTGGAAATTTTAATATCGATCGGATCAAAACGGTTGCGGTATCGCTTGAATTAATACATATGGCATCATTGGTCCATGATGATGTAATAGACGATGCAGAATTACGAAGAGGTAAACCTACAATCAAACAACTATATGGAAATCGTGTTGCAATGTATACAGGTGATTACATACTTGCACGAGCGCTGGAAAACATAACAGCACTCTCGAAGCCAACGGCACATCGTGTTCTTTCTAAAACAATGGTACAAGTGGCTGCTGGCGAAATACAACAAATTAAAGACAAATATAATTGGGATCAGAACTTACGGAGTTATCTACGCAGGATTAAGCGCAAGACAGCCTTATTAATTGCCACAAGCTGTAAGTTAGGAGCAATTGCTACTGATGTATCTGAAGAGAACGCCGAGAAATTATACCGATATGGATATTACATAGGGATGTCTTACCAGATTATTGACGATATTCTTGACTTCACTGCTTCTGAAAATGAACTTGGCAAACCGGCTGGAAATGATCTGTTGCAGGGAAATCTCACATTACCTGTCTTAATTGCAATGAAAGACAAAGAATTTAACGGTTCAGTAAGAGATACATTTAAAGACCCCGAGCAGGTTTCTGAAAGACAAATGGCAAACTTATTGACTGATTTAAAGAAAACAAATGCTATAACAGAATCTTATAAGATAAGTGATCATTATTTAAGAAAGGCATTAAAAGAATTAGAAACAATTCCAAATCACAGGGCTAAACAAACCTTGCAGAGTATTGCAAAATATATTGGTAAGAGACGCTCGTAGATAGTATCTGTTTTCTAAAGGTTTATTGCTTGTATATATGCGACACAGTGAAATGCTTTTCGCACATGAGTTGTTTCTAGCAAAACATGGAAAGCTTCAGCTTCGGCAGAATACCTTTGCATTAAGAAAATTGATTATTATTTTAGAAGAGTCTGCATATTCTGCCTCGACTGAAGAATTTACTTGATTAGAGAGGTAGTAGTGCTTCCCATAGCTAAGATTATTGTGAAGACTAGCATTTTACCGCAGCTGGAATTGTAACTCATTCAGTTTTGGTTTTGGGAGAGGAAGATTCTGATAACATTTGAAATCATATAATAAATAGCATACATTCGCTCAATCGTTGAAGGACTCATTTTTGATAGTATGAGAATCTGGTTTTCTAATTAAGCGGATCCTCTCATTTCTGCCTCAAAATTGGCTTCTCTTCTGCATGTAGCGGAACGAGGATCCACTTCGACTAACAAAAAAATAGTATATACAATTGTTATTTTAATAAAAGTTTGTTAAAATTTTAAAGGTTGCTTATATAAGAAAAATACATACTAAATGAGGTGCAAACATGGAAAAAACATTTTTAATGGTAAAACCAGACGGTGTTCAACGTAATTTAGTCGGGGAAATTATCAACCGTTTCGAAAGCAAAGGATTTAAATTAGTTGGTGCAAAGCTAATGAATATTTCTAATGACCTAGCTGAGACCCACTATGGTGAACATAAAGAAAGACCTTTCTTTGGAGAATTAGTTCAATTTATTACCTCCGGACCAGTATTTGCAATGGTATGGGAAGGCGAAAATGTTATTCCGATTGCTCGTGATATGATGGGAAAAACTAACCCACTTGAAGCTGCATCAGGAACAATTCGTGGAGACTTTGGCATGACTGTTGGAAAAAACATTATTCATGGTTCAGATTCACCAGAAAGTGCTGAAAGAGAGATAAATTTATTTTTTAATAAAGATGATGTGTTGACTTATTCAAAACAAGATAGTGAATGGATTTACTAATTATTCGAACCTCCGTTTTCTAACGGAGGTTTTTTAACATGAAAGAGGCGTTCAAAAGATGTCACAGGATTACATGAAATTTGTCTCTGATATTAAGCGCAAATTAGAAATAGATTTAGCCTTATATAAAGAAACACAAATGAAGCGTCGTCTTACCTCATTACGGGATAAACGCGGGTATCAAAGCTTTAAAGGTTACTTTGAAGCGATTTCTAATAATGATTTACTTTTAAACGAATTTCTTGAACGTATTACGATAAATGTTTCTGAATTCTATCGTAATCCTAAGAGGTGGGAAGTGATGCAATCGGTTATTCTGCCTTCTTTGTTGGATAACAGTAAGAAATTATCAATATGGAGTGCAGCCTGTTCAACAGGGGAAGAGCCATACAGTATAGCGTTGATGATAAAGGAACACTTTCCAAATACAGAATTCCAGATCTTAGCTACAGATATTGATAATATGGTACTGGAAAGAGCGAAGGAAGGAACTTATACAGATCAATCACTAAAAGAATTACCTGATTCAATAAAACATAAATTCTTTAAGCAGGAATCCGGACTTTACCATATTGCTAATGATGTTAAACGACATGTACGTTTTAAAAAACATGATTTATTGGCCGATGCATACCCTCGAAATATGGATTTAATTGTGTGCCGAAATGTTTTGATATACTTTACTGATCAAGCAAAAAACATAATTTATCAGAATTTTTCGGATTCATTAAAACATGATGGTGTATTGTTTGTCGGCAGTACTGAGCAAATATTCAGTCCTGATAAATATAATATGTCATTAATCGATACATTTTTTTATAAGAAAAATTAGAACGTTTATTGTTTATGACACAAAAGATATATGATGCGTCACAGTGGATGGGTGCAGTAACACCGCTCCGGAGATACACTTCGCGGACCTACGTCGCTGCGTAGTCTGATCTATGGCCTTAGCTACCACAGCAGTCTACGTGTATTTCCTCCGCTGGGCTTTGCTCACTAAATTTATGAACGCATATGTGATGAATAAGAAAAGTTATATTGCGAGACTCCTGTGGGACAGCGAGCCTAAGAGACCCCACAGTGAGCGTTCTTTGCGAGTGAGGCAGACTAAGTACGCAACGTCCTGTGGCAACGTCTGCACTAGCACGTCCTGTGCGTCGGAGGCTCGTGGTGAGCTCTAGGTGCGCTAGTATATTCCAACTGCGTAGGTAGAGTGCCACACTAAATGTCACGAATTGGTTATCCATAGTTTACTTCGCATTTTATATCTATTACGATGGTTAAAGAGTAACAAAGCTTGCTAAAAGAGCCTTTATAAAAGATACAGAAACTTATTATAAGCTTGGCTTATTACAAAGTATTAGTTACCCCCTATGCAGTAAGAAAGTATTGAAAATTTTTACTAAATACAACAAAAGTAAAATCAGATATGATATAGTAATACAAAATTATCGAGAAGGAGGAGGTTTCATGCGTTATTTAACTGCAGGTGAATCACATGGTAAACAATTAACTACAATTATTGAAGGAATCCCCTCAAATATGCCTCTTTTAACAGATAATATTAATGAATCATTACTTCGCAGGCAAAAAGGACATGGCAGAGGAAAAAGAATGCAAATTGAAAAAGACTTGGTGGAAATCACAAGTGGAGTTCGTCATGGTTACACACTAGGATCACCTATATCATTAGTGATACACAATGATGATTTTAAACATTGGATAGATATAATGGGAGAGGATCCTATTGAAGGTGATAAAAAAATTAGACGAACCGTTTCTCGCCCAAGACCTGGTCATGCTGACTTAAACGGAGCATTGAAATATGGTCATCGCGATATGCGCAATGTACTTGAACGTTCTTCGGCACGTGAAACGGCTGCTCGAGTTGCAGCAGGCGCGGTTGCTAAAACACTTTTAAAGCAGCTGGGAATAGAAATTACAGGCTACGTTAAAGAAATTGCTGGTATCGTAGCAGAAGACAATCTATCAATGACAATGGAAAAGAGAAAATCGACTTCTGAAGAATCACCTGTTCGAACACTTGATAAAAATGTAGAACAGCAGATGATGGATGCGATTGATCAGGCGAAAAAAGAAGGAGATTCAATTGGTGGAGTTGTCGAGGTGTACGTAGAAGGAATGCCTGCTGGGATTGGATCATATGTACATTATGACCGGAAGCTGGATGGCAGAATTGCTGGCAGTGTTATGAGTGTAAATGCTTTTAAAGGGGTTGAGTTTGGCTTAGGCTTTGAGGCAGCCCGAAAAAATGGCAGTAAAGTCCATGACGAAATAGCCTGGAACGAAGATGTTGGCTATTACCGGAAAACAAATCGTTTAGGTGGGTTTGAGGGAGGAATGACAACAGGCATGCCCCTTGTAATCAAGGGAGTAATGAAGCCGATTCCTACCTTGTACAAACCTCTTCAAAGTGTTGACATAGAGACGAAAGAGGCGTTTAATGCAAGTGTTGAGCGCTCAGATTCCTGCGCAGTGCCTGCTGCTTCAGTTGTAGTGGAACATGTTGTTGCGTTTGAACTTGCAAAAGCAATTACCGAGCAATTTCCAAGTGATCAATTTCCAGCTCTACAGAAAGCAGTTGAAGATTATCGTGAAGAAACAAGGTGTTTTTAGTGAAAGCAACAAAAGTAAAATCCGCTTCAAATATCTACCATGTTTATGTAGGTGAAAATATAAGGTATGATTTAAATTCCTATTTGCCAAAAGATTACTCATCTATCTTAATTGTAACTGATGAAATTGTTGCAAAGTTATATCTAGAGGATATAAAGAATAGCTTATCCGATAAGCATGTTCACTCTTCGACAATTCCATATGGTGAAAAATCAAAGAATCTAGATACGTTTTATCAATTGCATACGGATGCAATTGAATGCGGATTAGATAGACAGTCACTTATTATTGCACTTGGTGGTGGAGTAGTTGGTGATGTAGCGGGTTTTGTTGCAGCAACCTATATGCGCGGGATTGATTTTATCCAAATGCCAACGACGATTCTTGCCCATGACAGCAGTGTAGGCGGAAAAGTTGCGATAAATCATGAACAGGGAAAAAATCTGATTGGTAATTTCTATCCCCCTGCTGCGGTTGTCTATGATGTACAAACCCTTCAAACTTTAGACGAAAAAGAAGTAAGATCAGGCTATGCTGAATTGATTAAGGAAGCATTAATAAAGGACGAGGTTTTCTTCCACTCATTATTAGCTTCAGACGTTTCTGTATTAACGAACGATGTCTTAGCTAATCAGTTAAACAGAGGAATTGAAATTAAAGCTTCAATCGTTGAGTTGGATGAGCGTGAATCAGGTATTCGTAAACATTTGAATCTGGGGCACACGTTAGGGCATGCATTAGAATCTATTCTCGGCTATGGAACTCGTACACACGGAGAATTGGTTGCCATTGGATTATTATTTGCCTTACAAGTAAGTGAAAAGCTATTTTCGGTTAAGCTCCCTTATGACCAACTGTTGCAATGGTTAGAAAGAAATTCGTATCCAATACAGTTGACAAATATAAATAAAGAACAAGTACTGAACCGAATGAAATTAGATAAAAAGACAGTGGATACAACAATACAAATGATTCTTTTAAAGGATATCGCTCAACCTGTTGTAGTTAAAATAAGTGACGAGGACATATTGCGTTATCTGGTTTCTTTTTTAAAAGAACTAGAGAAAATTAGCTAACTGAAGAATGGGGGAGTAAGAAATGAATGGAAAACGAATTTTGAAGGAAATGACCCCGTATAAACAAGGAAAACAAATGCATGAAGTGAAAAAAGAATTTGGATTAGAACGAATTGTAAAACTGGCATCAAATGAAAATCCGTTTGGATACTCTAATCAGATAGATAAATACCTTTCAGCTCAATTGCCTTCATTTGACATGTACCCTGATGGATATACATCGGAATTACGTACAGCGGTGGCAAACAAACTGGATGTTAACGAAGATCAACTTATATTTGGTAGTGGAACAGACGAAATTGTTCAAATGGTAGGACGGGCATTCCTTTACCCAGGTGTAAACACAGTAATGCCTGCACCAACATTCCCGCAATATAAGCATAACGCCAGAATTGAGGGAGCAGGAATAAAAGAGGTGCCAACCGTAAATGGTTATCATGATCTCGATGGAATGCTTAACGCAATTGATGATAAAACAAATGTAGTCTGGTTGTGCTCACCAAATAATCCAACAGGAAGTCTAATTCCAAAAGATGATTTTGATGCTTTTATGGAAAAGTGTCCAGAGCGTGTACTTGTTGTTTTAGATGAAGCTTATTATGAGTATGTTGAAAAAAGTTTGCAATCAACTATTTCAGATAGATTTTCGGGCTACAATAATTTACTCGTATTACGTACGTTCTCTAAAGCTTATGGATTGGCAGGTTTACGGATCGGCTATGGGATAGCAGATAAAGCTCTTATTGCAAATTTAGATGTGGTTAGAGGACCGTTTAATACATCGTCCATGGCACAAAAGGCGGCATTGATAGCACTTGATGATGATGAGTTTCTTTTGGATACAACATCGAAGAACAGTAACATAAAGTATAAATTTCAAGAGTTTTTAGATTCGATAGGTTGGCATTATTATGATTCACAAACAAATTTCTTACTTGTTTCTACGCCAAAAAGTGGAGACGAAATATTCCAGCACTTACTGGAAAATGGGTTTATTGTAAGATCTGGTGATGGGCTAAGCTGTCCGAACACGGTACGCATAACAATTGGGAATGAGGATGACATGAAACAACTGCAGGATATTATCTACCAATTACACTTGGATATAAGCAAGGAGAGGTAGTCATGGAAAGAAAAATTCTCGTAATTGGTTTAGGGTTAATCGGGGGCTCACTTGCTAAGAGTATTGGCGAATCAGGCGAGAACCACATAATTGGCTATGATACAAATAAAGAAACGCTTGAATTTGCGCTCATGAATGAGATCATTCATGAGTCTTGTTCCACTATTGCAGATTCCGCTTCAATGGCAGATATTATTATATTGGGTACTCCAATAACAGAAACAATTAAATTTATGAAGCAACTAGATCAACTAACCTTTGATCATGATGTAATTGTTACAGATGTGTCGTCAGTCAAAAAACCAGTCAATGATGTTGCAAAAGCACTAACAAATAAACAAATTAAATTTATTGGCGGTCATCCGATGGCAGGGTCACATAAAAAGGGAATCAAAGCTGCTAAAGGGCATTTATTTGAGAATGCCATATATGTTCTCACTCCTGCTGATGAATGCACTGACCCGATGATAAACTCATTAAAAGCTGTACTAAAAGATACAAAGAGTAACTTTGTAGTGCTGCAAGCAAATGATCATGATGAAATGACTGGAGTTATCTCGCATTTCCCTCATTTGATAGCATCTGCCCTCGTTCATCAGGCCAAGAAGTGGCAGAATACACATTCATTTATCCCAAAGCTTGCAGCTGGTGGGTTTCGGGATATTACTCGCATAGCATCCAGTAACCCTGAACTGTGGCAGGATATCTTTTATCATAATAAAGGAAAAATGATGCACCTGATTGATGACTGGATCATGGAAATGAATGAACTAAAGCTGATGCTCGAACAAAATGATAAAGTAAGTTTAAGCTCTTATTTGCACCAGGCAAAGGATTACCGAGACGGTTTGGGAACAACCAAAAAAGGAGTAATTCCGTCTTTTTATGACTTATATGTTGATATACGAGATCAGACTGGTGCGATTGCGTCTGTTGCTCAATTATTGGCTCAGAAGGAAATCAGTATTAAAAATATGCAAATATTGGAGATACGAGAAGGAATTACTGGCGTTTTACGGTTAAGTGTACCAACAATAGAAGATCAGCAGGAAAGTTATCAATTATTACATAATAACGGATATGAATTGATGCTTGAGAAATAGCGAGAAATAATGAAGGAAGTGAATAGATTTGAAGGATATGAAGTTATCACCTTGTTCAAATGCTCTTAACGGCGAATTGCAAGTCCCAGGAGATAAATCTATATCGCATCGTGCAGTTATTCTTGGTTCACTTGCGAAAGGAACTACAAAAATCACTCATTTTCTAACTGGCGAAGACTGTCAGCGAACTATTAATGCGTTCCGTTTGCTGGGGGTAGAAATTGAGGTAGATAATACAACAGTGCATATCCACAGTAATGGTTTATCTCATTTTAAGGAACCAATCGAACCAATTTACTTTGGGAATTCTGGAACAACTGCCAGACTAATGCTTGGGGTGTTATCCGGCTTGCCATTCTTTACTACTGCTTATGGAGATGCTTCGTTAACATCTCGACCAATGGATCGTGTTATCATCCCCTTAAAACAAATGGGAGCTACTATTGACGGACGAAGAGATGGCAGTTATTTACCATTGGCAATTAAAGGGGGAGGACTGAGCGGAGTCCGATATACCTTACCTGTAAAAAGTGCCCAAGTTAAATCGGCAATATTATTAGCGGGCCTGCTTGCTGATAGAACTACTGAGGTTACTGAACCAACAGCAACCAGAAACCATTCTGAGAAGATGTTGAAAGCTTTTGGGGCGGATATTTCTATAAAAGATACAACGATAACGATTAGAAGCAAGCCCTTGACTGCTATAGATGTATTTGTACCTGGCGATATTTCCTCCGCGGCATTCTTCATGGCAGCTGCCGCAATTGTTCCAGGTAGTAAATTGACCTTGAAGAATGTCGGATTGAATGATACACGTACAGGGGTTATTGATGTATTAAAAGAAATGGGGGCTTCTATATCTATAACAAATAAACAAACAATCAGCGGAGAAGATTCTGGGGATATAACCATCTCCTACCGAAAATTACAAGGGATCGAAATTAAAGGTGATATCATTCCACGTTTAATTGATGAACTTCCGATCATTGCACTTTTGGCTACTCAGGCTGAAGGCGAGACTGTGATAGGTGATGCAGAAGAACTACGATTAAAGGAAACAGATCGAATAGAAGCTGTAGTAGAAGGACTAACCAACATAGGTGGTAACGTGAAGCCAACAAAAGATGGTATGATTATTAAAGGGAATACTGCACTTATTGGCGGGAAAGTTAATTCTTATAATGATCATCGTATTGCTATGATGCATGCGATTGCATCTTTAATAACTCGTGAGGGAGTTATTATTGATGATGTAGCTTCTGTGGCAATTTCATATCCGAATTTCTTTCAGGATCTTAAATCAATAAGTAATTAATATAGAAAAGAATCTGTTTATGTGCAGATTCTTTTCTGTTTGAACAAAAATAGACTTTTCTGTATGATAAAATGCATCAGATAGTTTTGCACGAACAAAAGAGAGGAAGTTCATAGTGGACACCAATATTATGGAAGCCGTTAATTTAATGGAAAATAAGCAATCAGAGAAAGCTATTTCACTCTTGGAAAATTATTTACCAAAAGCTGATGATGAAGAAAAATATACAATTGCAGAACTTTATATTCAGTGGGGTTTTCTAAAAGAGGCAAGTAACGTACTGCAAGAATTACTGCATAAATTCCCAAAGGAAAGCGAAATTAAAGTAATGCTTGCAGATGTATATACGGAACTTGAGAATGATGAAGAGGCAATTAATCTACTTAGTGAAATAGAAGAAGATGATCCAGCATCTGTTCAGAGTATGATTCAGCTGGCAGATCTATATCAGGCGCAGGGTCTTTTTGAAGTAGCAGAACAAAAACTGTTAGTTGCGAAACAATATGAGCCAAATGAGCCGATCATTGACTTTGCTCTAGCTGAATTACTGTTTTCTACCGGTTCATATAAAAATGCTATTACGTATTATGAAAAGATACTGCCTATTACAAATGAAATGGCTAATGTACCAATTAATGACCGTATAGCTGAAGCTTACGCAGCAATAGGGGAATACGAAGTTGCGTTAAGTATCTTTCAAGATATAGATAGTGAGAATCCAGACACAATATTTAAATACGGTTTCACAGCCCTGCATGCCGGTCGACGAGATATAGCAATTAAAGCATGGAAGCAAGTGATTGAACTTGATACCTATTATCATGCTGCATACTACCAATTAGCAAAGGCATATGAAGCAGAAGAAATGCCTAAAGAAGCATACGAAACAGCGAAGCAGGGATTACAGGTTGATGAATTTAATAAGGAACTATATTTCTTTACCGGTTCTTTAGCACACCAATTAAATGAAGATAGTGAAAGTGAAAAATTGGTGCGAGAGGCAATAGCACTTGATCCTGACTATAAAGAAGCAGTTTTATTCTTAATTGAGCTGCTGAAAAAACAAAATAATCAGGAAACAATAGTTGAGCTTATAGTTGAAATTAAAGGAATGGGTGCTAATGACCCACTATATGAATGGGAACTTGCACGAGCATATAATGAAATTGAATCGTATGACAATGCATTAAAACACTATAATGAAGCATATAATAGCTTAAACCAAGACAGTGACTTTCTGAAAGAGTATGGATATTTTCTAACAGAAGAAGGGAGGATGGAAAAAGCAATCCGTATATTTGAAGAATATTTAAATCAACAACCATTAGATGTTGATGTCGAAGAATATATTGCTCGACTAAAACAATCAAGAGAATTATAATATAACAAAAGCGCAATTGCCTGTTCAACGCCGTATGGACTGTGCTAAGCGCTGCGGTTAGGTCCACGTTGTGGCGCAAAGCGGCGGTCTCAGTCCAACTTCCTTTCCTAAAGATAAAGGATACTCGAAGAGCGTAATCTACCACAGGACGTGGTGGTTTATCATAGACACATGGAGGAAAGTCCACTATGCGCTGGCCGGTGAGAACACCACATCGCGTGGTGTTTCCGGCACTAGTACGACGGAGTTGGACGTGGCTAATTTGGAAGGCCAGTTATCCACAGCACTTAAATTTTATAATTTCAAAGACAATAAAAAATATGGATGTTAAGGGAGGTTAGTTTCACGAATGCATACTCCTATTTCCGTGCAGGACAAGAAAAGTTTTATTCAGTGGTTTTTAAATCATTATCAGTTAAAGAAACGTGAAAGTGTTTGGATATTAAATTATTTAATAAATCATAAAAAGATATTATCTAACGTACATTTCGTCCGCGAAGCAAAATTTTGCCCAAGAGGTATTATAATAACCAGCCATTGCTCTGAAGAGGTTCCATTTCGATTTTATAAGAATCAATTAGTAACTACTGATGCAGAAAAATCATTTCATGATATCAGAATGAATCAACATGAGCCCTTATACATCCAATTGAATTTTAAAAAATCTTATCAGAACGTATTATATGCAGCAGTTTTGGTTGAAAATCCATTTATTCCTGATGAGTACTTTATTACTAAAAAAGATCAAGATATTGCAAAACAACTACTGGAGAAATCACTATACGAGTATCAAAAGAATCAATTGCAGGTTAAAATAGATCGTGCCCTTGATGAAAAAGATCAGCAAACTTTTCAGGAGTTGGCAAAAAAACTACATAGACTGGATAGCATGAAATTAAATCAACCTAATTTACAAAGGTAATAGGTTGATTTTTTTTGTTGATCTAAGATAAAATTTAAGTCAGCGACATATTTTTTCCAATATGAAGAAGAATAGATAGCAAGGAAGGGTTGTATACTATGAAATGGACAAAGAAAGATTTACAGCAATATGTCAATGCAAAAGAATATGTGGATACAATAATAGTCCCGCTGTTACCCTTTCAATTATCAAACGAATCTCTACTTGAGAAGGATGCATTTCAGTGCGAGGT
Organism: Virgibacillus sp. JSM 102003; assembly: GCF_041949995.1. Classification (NCBI taxonomy): domain Bacteria; kingdom Bacillati; phylum Bacillota; class Bacilli; order Caryophanales; family Bacillaceae; genus Virgibacillus; species Virgibacillus sp. JSM 102003. The sequence continues at coordinate 107,247 of NZ_JBHFQH010000013.1, read as the reverse complement.
ATTAATCGCTTTTTCCCAAGAACTTGAAAAAGAACTGACAGGCAGGGTACTGCTTACACCAAATTACCATTATCTTAAATCATCCAAAAGAGAACAGGAAATAAATCGAATAAATTCTTGGATGGATGACATGGAACAACAGCCTTTTAACCATGTTTTTTATGTTACATTTGATTCTACTTGGAAAAAGAATGAGCAAGCACTGAATGGTACTTTAATTTGGCTGCCAGGCATTACAGATGGTACTCTGCAATCAAATGAAATGCATTCCATCATTCGAAGCAATGTTGAACAGGTAAGTGAACTTATTAGATCTTACTGGAAAGATAAGGACTAGGACAATATAATTACTAATTTATCATTAATTTACGAAACTTTTATGTCAAAAAAGATTATTTATTGACCAGATAAACAGTTTGCGCTATTATGGTAATGTCCTAGTAATCTGATTAATATAATCTTGTCCGTGAAAAATGTATAGAGGGGGGAAATTCATGAGCGAAGAGAAGCAGCAAGTATCCCGTCGTCAATTTCTAAATTATACACTAACTGGTGTAGGTGGATTCATGGCAGCAGGTATGCTTGTTCCCATGTTACGTATGGCTGTTGACCCAGTATTACAAGAATCAAGTGCTGGGGATTTGGCAAATGTTAGCTTGGCAGTAGAGGATATTACAAACGAACCACAACGTGTAGATTGGAAGATTAAACAGGTTGATGGCTGGTATGAGTCAGAAGTTACTAAATCCGCATGGGTGTACAAAGATGATAATGGCGATATAGTAGCACTTTCCCCAATTTGTAAGCACCTTGGCTGTGTTGTTTCATGGGAAGGCAGTGAAGACTATCCAAATCAATTTTACTGTCCATGTCATGACGGTCGTTACTACAAGAGTGGCGTAAATGTGCCAAATACACCACCAACAGCGGCATTGGATGTATATGAACATAAAGTTGAAAATGGGATGTTATATCTTGGTATGGCACATCCACGAGGGGAGGCTAAATAGTATATGCTACAGAAAATATATGATTGGATTGATGACCGCGTAGATATTTCGCCTTTGTGGCGTGATATTGCAGACCATGAAGTACCTGAGCATGTTAATCCTGCCCACCATTTCTCAGCTTTTGTTTATTGCTTTGGAGGGTTAACATTTTTCGTTGTCGTTATCCAGATATTATCAGGTATGTTTTTAACGATGTATTATGTACCGGATATCGAAAATGCGTGGAAATCAGTTTATTATTTACAAACGGAAGTTGCGCATGGCCAAATTGTACGAGGCATGCACCACTGGGGTGCCAGTGTCGTTATTGTAATGTTGCTACTACATACACTGCGGGTATTTTTCCAAGGTGCATATAAAAAACCACGTGAACTAAACTGGATAGTTGGGGTTCTTCTATTCTTTGTTATGCTTGGACTTGGTTTTACTGGATATTTATTGCCTTGGGATAATAAAGCCTATTTCGCGACTCAAGTTGGTCTTGAGATAGCAGAACAGGTTCCATTTATGGGAGAACAAATTAAAACTTTACTTGCTGGTGACGCGAATATTGTTGGTGCACAGACACTGACCAGATTCTTTGCCATCCACGTGTTCTTCTTACCAGCTGCCTTGTTCGGTTTAATGGCAGCACACTTTGTATTAATACGAAGACAAGGAATTTCCGGACCACTATAAACAAAAAGGAGGTAAAGCTGTGCATAAGGGTAAAGGAATGAAATTCGTCGGTGATTCACGGATTTCAGCCGAGCGCAAACCAAACATACCAAAAGATTATTCTGAATATCCCGGAAGAACTGAAGCATTTTGGCCCAACTTCTTATTAAAAGAGTGGTTGGCAGGTTCTGTATTTTTAGTTGGCTTTATGTGCTTAACACTTGCGCATCCATCTCCGCTTGAAGGAATGGCTGATCCAACAAATGCAGGTTATATACCTCTGCCAGACTGGTACTTTCTATTCTTATATGAACTTTTAAAATATGAATTTGCTAGTGGACCATTTATTTTGCTGGGTATTTTGGTAATTCCCGGACTAGCATTTGGTGGACTGTTATTGGCACCATTTTTGGATAAAGGGCCAGGCAGACGACCGCACCAACGTCCAATTGCTGTTGGAATGATGTTATTGGGATTAGCTTCTGTTATTTGGCTAACATATGAGTCAGCCTCACATGTTGATTGGGCACAGCGAGCTGAAGCAAATAAACCAATACCACCATCTGAAGTCGAAATTGATAAGCAAGACCCCGGCTATGCAATTTATGAAAAAAATTGTATGACCTGTCATGGCGGGGATTTATCTGGTGGAGCAGCAGCACCACCTTTAATAGGTATTGATCGTTCCGCTGAAGAAATAGCAAAAATTGCTCGTGAAGGTATAGGTTCAATGCCAGCAGATCAATTTACAGGCTCGGATAAAGAATTGAAGAAATTAACTGACTTTATAGTTTCTGTAAATAAACAAGCCAAATAATTTAAGGACACCTTTGCCAAACAGCTGGTGAAGGTGTTTTTTTACTGTAAGGATCGGATCATGTAAAGAAGGGATTCAATATATGTTAAAATATATACTTTTGGATAAGCGTTTTTTGTTAGGTTTATTCATTGTAAACCTACTAGGTACTATTTATGGCTATTATTGGTATCGTTCTCAGCTTTCCATAACACCCGATATTTTTTTAGTGTTTGTTCCGGACAGCCCGACTGCAAGTTTATTCTTTACTGTTTTTTTACTATTTTTTTTATTCAATAGAAATACGCCTTACATAGAAGCTCTGGCAATTATCACGCTTTTTAAGTACGGTATTTGGGCAGTTGCAATGAACCTATTCACGCTTTACGTTGACGGCTCGTTAAGCTGGCAAGGATACATGTTGATGGCCTCACATGGAGGTATGGCAATCCAGGGTTTATTATATGCACCGTTTTACGCCATAAAAGTACGCCATATCATGTTTGCTGCCTTATGGACATTACATAATGATGTGATTGACTATGTGTTTGACATGATGCCGATGTATTCCTCCATTTCAATGTATATGAAAGAAATAGGGTACTTTACTTTTTGGTTAAGCATTTTGTCGATTCTCATAGCGTATAAGTTAACGATAAAACCCGAAAATTCGTTATCATAACCTGTTATATTAAACTATAGCCGCACATACATTAGTGGGAGAAGATGTTATGTGAGGTGAACTCTATGAAGCATAGTCCTTTAGATAAATTTATAATTTCAACGGTCATAGGGGTTTACATTTACTTACAACTAACCAAAACAATAAGTTATGCAAAGCAATTAATTCCAGTTAATAATCAATATATTATGTCAGCTAATAATAATGCAGAAATGATTCCGTTCTACTGGATGGTGACAATTGTTGGTGGGTGTATAGCTATTACATTAACTTATGTAAGTTGGAGAAAATATAAAGGTGAGAAACAGAAACAAAACAAAAGAGATTCAAACAGTTGACTATGTACCCCTTTTTGACTAAAATTGACCATAAGGTATTATATACTTTAATGATGGAGGAATGAACATGCTAGGTGGCCTTGGTGGATATATAATATATATAGCACTGTTAATGATTATCCCAATTTGGGCTCAATCAAAGGTTAAAAAAACGTACAAAAAATATTCAAAAAAAGGGACTTCATCACAAATGACTGGTGCCGAAGTTGCACGTAAAATTTTAAATGATAATGGAATATTTGATGTGAATATAGAGGTAACAAAAGGTGTTTTATCCGATCATTACGATCCTCGTAAAAAAGTGTTAAGACTTTCAAAGGATATATATTATGGTCAGTCGATGGCTTCATCCGCAATTGCAGCTCACGAAGTAGGTCATGCAATACAGGATGCGCAGGATTATGCATTCTTGCGGTTCAGACATGCATTGGTTCCTGCAGCAAGCTTTGGTTCTAAGATGTCGTTTTTCCTAATATTTGCCGGTATTATTTTTACAATGCCTAATATGCTTCTATTCGGAATCATTTTCATGTCTGCTGCGGTGTTATTCCAATTAGTAACACTGCCAGTCGAATTTGATGCATCGAATAGAGCAATGGGGCAATTGGTTTCAACCGGTGTTATTAGAAATAATGAAGAACGTGAAACGAAAAAAGTGTTAAATGCAGCAGCGTTAACATATGTAGCAGCTGCAATGGTAGCTCTTGCTGAACTTATCAGGTTTGTTCTGATTTATACTGCAAGCAGTGAATAACATTGAATTAAATAGTGTAAATATTGAGCATTGGATTGCACAGCAATTCGGTGCTCTTTTTAGTTGCAACGCCTTGCATGGTTTTCAATTTGGTATATAAACTATAAAAACTGAATAAATACTGTTGAATACTGAATAAACATGAATGAAAACTGGATAAACCTGAATGGAAACTGAGTAAACGTTTAATTGGCTATCCAAGGACTGAATAATTGGCAGGAATACTGAATAAAACCTTTCATTGATTTATGGATAGAACTTAAACACTAACCGGCACCTCTCTCCACAACAACAATCGTTTCTCGGCATAAAAAAGTGGCCCCAAAAATCGCTGTTTTGTAAATTTCGTTGCTCTTTACGCATCACAGTTGATATAAAATGCGAACTAACTATGGAGTCGTATTGGAAGCATTTAGTGAGGCTTCCTAACGAACGCAGTTGGAATATACTCGCTTTCCGTGGGCTCACCACGAGCCTCCTCGCTCGCAAAGAACGCTCCCTGTGGGGTCTCTTTGGATCGCTGTCCCACAGGAGTCTCGCATATTCCAACTGCTAGTTTAGTGGTATAAAATCTTTTTTTAAAGTTCTTGTGAGCAAAACCAAGCGTAGGAAATACACGGAGACTCCTGTGGGAGCTTGCGCCTAGATGAGACTACGCAGCGACGTAGGAGCAAGGAGGCTCATCAGCCGCCCACGGAAAGCGTAGTGTATTTCCGAAGCGGTGTCATAGCAGGCAGCAGTTAGTTCGCAGTTTATAGGTTTTGTGTCACAACAATAAACTTTTAGAAAACAGCCTAATAAATTAATTATGCCACTTTTTTGCTTTAGCGTTCGATAATAATAATAGAAGAATTAGTCTTCAATTGGATTTTTATTCTCATCCAATGTAAATCCTTCACCAACTACATCATGAACAGAGCTTACTGCTACAAAGGCGTGGGGGTCTATTGCATTTATAATATTCTTAAGCCGAACAATTTCATTCCTTCCGACTATGCAATATAGAACATCACGATTTTCACCTGTAAAGCTTCCTTTTCCAGATAATACCGTTACTCCACGATCCATTTCTTTATTAATCTTTGTCGCAATAGCCTTACTGTGACTGGAAATTATTGTTGCACCACGAGCTGAGTACGCGCCTTCCTGGATAAAATCAATTACTCGAGCAGCAATATATACAGCTACCAATGTGTACATGCCCTCAACCAATTCAAGAATGGTGAAGACGGAAGTTGTAATAACAACAAAGTCGAAAAGAAACATAGTTTTCCCCATACTCCAGCCTGCATATTTATGGACTAGTCTTGCGATGATATCTACACCGCCCGTTGTACCTCCATAACGAAAGATAATACCTAATCCAACACCGATGAAGACACCGGCAAAGAGTGCCGCAAGTGTCATATCTGATTGCAGATATGTTGGATATGGATTAATTTGAAAAACATACAAAAATACAGATACAGCAAATGTACCAATTATCGTATACAAAAATGTGTTACGTCCAAGAAATTTCCACCCTATGAAAAAGACAGGAATGTTAAGAACAATATTTGTAATAGCCGGATCCCATTCCCATAAAAAATAAAGGAGTAATGTAATACCAGTAAATCCACCTTCTCCTAAGTTATTTTGCATGTTAAAGTGAACAATCCCAAATGAGAAAATCGCTGATCCCAGCAGGATAAATATAATATTTTTTATTTTTAAACCGAAAACCATCTATATAACCTCCAATCCCTTTTATACGTAACATTCTCTTAATACACTTTTACTATTATAGACAATATAGCAGTTAAGAACAATCAAATCAGAAATGCTAATCAGATTAATAATTTGTCAAATGAAGGCCTTTTAGCTAACATGAAAGAAGATTAAACTAATTAGAGGAGTAATTTAATATGACAGCAAAAAGTAAAACATATAGTACAGATGAAATTCAAGCAAGAGTGGATTCATACATTTCTCAATTCAAGGAAGGCTATTTTTCTCCGTTAAGTCTTATGGCAAGATTAACTGAAGAATTAGGAGAAATGGCACGAGAGGTAAACCATTACTATGGTGAAAAGCCTAAAAAGTCATCTGAGACACAGAAGACGATTGAAGATGAACTTGGTGATATCCTATTCGTTCTTACATGTTTTGCAAATTCGCTTGATATAAATATGTCAGAAGCCTTTGACTCATCTATAAGCAAGATAGAATCAAGGGATAAAGATCGCTGGACACACAAAGATTAATTAAACATACAAGTAAACATAACAGGAGGATCCAAGCATGAGTATAAGAGTAATTATTGCCGGCCCTAGAGGGAAAATGGGATCTGAGGCAGTTCATATGGTAAACAATGAGGAATCATTTGAATTGGTTGGATGTCTTGACCGAAAAAATCATGGCAAAAAAGTAAAAGATATTGATAAACTTCCAGATCTGTACGTACCAATCTTTGAAGATCCTGAAGTATGTTTTCAGGAAGTGACTGCAGACGTTTTAATTGATTTAACTGCACCAGATGCAGGGTTTTTACATACAAAACTAGCCTTGCAATACAATATTCGACCAGTAGTCGGTACATCAGGGTTTTCAGCTGAACAAATAAATACCTTGTCTGACTTATCAAGCACGAATAATATTGGTTGTATTATTGCACCTAACTTTGCTGTAGGTGCTGTTCTGATGATGCAATTTGCTAAGACAGCCGCAAAATATTTACCAGATGTAGAGATAATTGAGAAGCATCATGATCAGAAACTAGATGCACCATCTGGTTCGGCCGTTAAAACTGCAGAAATGATTAAGGAGAGCAGGATGAGTAAGCATCAAGGACACCCCGACGAGCGTGAAGTAATGAAAGGTGCTAGAGGAGCAGAAACAGATGGGATTAGAATTCATAGTGTACGTCTGCCAGGGCTTGTTGCCCATCAGGAAGTCGTCTACGGTGGTCCTGGGCAAACGTTAACAATCAAACATGATTCCTATAACCGGCAATCATTTATGGATGGTGTAAAACTATCTGTTAATGAAGTTATGAAGTTAAATAAACTGGTCTATGGATTAGAAAATATACTGGAGTAGTTAAGGGGGATATCAATGAATATCGCATTAATTGCACACGATAAAAAAAAGCAAGACATTATCAACTTTAGTGTTGCATATAAGCATGTTTTACAGGATCATCACTTATATGCAACCGGAACTACCGGAACAAGAATAACCGAAGAGACTGGACTCGATATTCACCGGTTCCAGTCGGGGCCGATTGGAGGGGATCAGCAGATAGGAGCAAAGATAGCAAACAACGAAATGGATGTTGTCATTTTTTTCAGAGATCCTTTAACAGCCCAGCCACACGAGCCAGATGTCAGCGCACTTATGCGTCTTTGTGATGTTCACTTAATTCCCCTTGCAACTAATCTTGCTGCGGCCGAGATTGTTATTCGCGCGTTAGCAAGAGGTGACTTTGAATGGCGTGAAGTTATCAAACAAAATAGACGTGAGGATATGGACAAATGAAAAGGATTGGTATAACATGCTATCCGACTGTAGGTGGTTCAGGGATTATTGCTACCGAACTCGGGATGTTAATGGCAAAACAGGGAAATCAAATTCATTTTATAACGTCCAGTCTGCCGTTCCGGTTAAATAGGGTACATCCTAATATTTATTACCATGAGGTTGAACTAAATCACTATCCAGTTTTTCAATATCCTCCATTTGATCTTGCTTTAGCAAATAAGATGGCTGAAGTGATTGATCAGGAGAAGTTAGACATTCTTCACGTGCACTATGCAATGCCCCATGCCATATGTGCAATTCTCGCAAAAGATATTGCAAAACATGATGTGAAAATTGTAACTACACTGCATGGTACGGATATAACTGTTTTAGGGATTGATCATTCCCTTAAAAAAATGATCAGACATGGCATTGAAAATTCTGATGCTGTTACAGCCGTATCAAATAGTTTAGTGAATCAAACGAAAGAAATGCTTGGTGTGGATAAGAATATCAATGTTATATATAATTTTGTTAACGAAGAAGAATATTATAAAAACGAACTTCCTGGAATTAAGCAGCAATATGGAATCAAACCCGATGAAAAAGTAATCATTCATATCTCGAATTTCCGTAAAGTTAAAAGGGTAGAAGATGTAATTCATACATTCTATAAAGTTCAAGAGTCTATTAAAGCTAAGTTATTACTTGTCGGAGATGGTCCTGAATATTCTGAGGCATATCATCTGGTTGAGGAACTGGGAATAACTGAGCAAGTTCTTTTTCTTGGGAAACAAAAAAAAGTTAGTGATTTAATGTCTATTTCTGATTTAAAATTGCTCATGTCGGAAAAAGAAAGCTTCGGTCTTGTATTATTAGAGGCGATGTCCTGCGAGGTACCGTGTATTGGAACAAATGTAGGGGGAGTACCTGAGGTGATAGAACATAACAATACTGGCTACATTATTGAGTTAGGTGATATTGATAAAGCTGCAGAATATGCAGTTCATCTACTTAAAAATGATCAGCTTTTGGACCGGTTCTCAAAAAATGCATTAGCACATGTCAGAAAAGATTTTTATTCCTATGATATTGTTCAGCAGTATACAGCGTTATATGATGATATAATGAATTTACATTAAATAGAAATAATGGTGATTACAGTGTTACTTACCAAACCCTTTATTGAAGCAAAAGAGTTACTAAATCAGATTGAAAGTCATGCTCATGATGCCTATTTTGTTGGTGGGTGTGTAAGGGATCTATTACTCAAACGCGAGATAGGCGACATTGATATAGCAACCTCTGCACCTCCAAGTGTTATCCAGCAGATTTTTGATAAGGTCATTCCAGTCGGATTGGAGCATGGCACAGTAATTGTACGTTATCGTCATCAGTCGTACGAAGTTACAACTTTTCGAGTTGACGGAAGTTATTCGGACCAACGACATCCTGACACGGTTGAATTTATTCAAACGATTGACCAGGATTTAAAACGCCGTGATTTTACAATTAATGCGCTAGCTATGGATAAACAGGGTAACGTTATTGATTTGTTCGATGGGGTAAGCGATATTGAAAATAAAATAATTAAGACGGTTGGTAATGGCTATGATCGATTTAAGGAAGATCCCTTGCGTATTATTCGCGCGCTGCGATTTTCCAGTCAATTGGGTTTTTCCATCAGTCCCAATACTATAAAAGATATGAAGAAAGTTAAAAGTGAAATCGAGAACATTGCAGTAGAGCGAATAAATAATGAAATATCTAAATTATTCGCTGGGGATTATATTGAAATTGGTTTAAAATATCTTACTAATACAAAGGTATATCAACATTTACCAATCATGAACGAATACCCAAATATTATCGGGCTCCTTCCGAAGAACATGCGGGCTGTACAATCATTCGGTGGAGTTATTGCACTCTTTCATTATTTATACCCGACGATAAGTATTAAAGAATGGGCTGATGAATGGAAATGTTCAAATAAGGTGAAAAATGATGCCTTAATTCTGAACGAAGCTTTACTGCACTTTAAAATTAGCGGATTGAATCGTAAGTTAGTATACTTGCTGCCAACCGAATATTATCAGGTTTTTTCAAAACTAGTGAATATCCTCTTCAAACAAATTGTGTCAATAGATGAAATGGAGGATATACACAGCAGTCTACCGATAAAGTCAAAAAAAGACATGGCAATCACCGGTGATGAAGTCCGTGAATTATTCCCTCAATTAAAAAGTGGGCCATGGATTCGAAATACATTAAACGCGGTAGAGCATGAAGTTTTATCAGGTAATTTGAAGAATAACAAAATGGTTTTAAAGGATTGGATAAAATGGAATCCACACGTAACAGATTAATCGAATTATTAGAAACCAGCGACAAACAGTTTGTGTCTGGACAGCTATTATCCGAAAAACTAAAAATATCCCGAAGTGCTATCTGGAAACATATGAAAGAGCTCGAAAAAGACGGGTATCATATAGAAGGCATATCAAGAAAAGGGTATCGAATTGTGAAATTTCCGGATAAAGTAAGCGAAAACACAATTCAGTGGGGCTTAGGAACTAACTGGCTTGGAAAAAATATAATTCACAAGACTACAACAACCACTACCCAGCAACTTGCCCATCAGGCTGCACAGGATAATGCTGAGCATGGCACTATTGTCATAGCAGATGAACAAACGAAGGGTAAAGGAAGAATGAATCGCCAATGGTATTCCACGAAGGGTAAAGGAATCTGGATGAGTATCATTCTTAGACCAAACGTTCTTCCAATAATGGCACCTCAGCTAACCTTATTATCAGCTACTGTACTTGCTGATGCAATTTCCGAACAAACTGCATTAACACCAAAGATTAAATGGCCAAATGATATATTAATCAATGATCAAAAAACTGCAGGTATTTTAACGGAGATGCAGGCGGAACAAGATCAAATCCAATATGTCGTAATCGGGTTAGGAATAAATGTTAACCAAATAACAGAAGATTTCGATAAAGATATACAAGATAAAGCAACTTCTCTTCATATTCAAACCGGACATAAATGGAATATAAAAGATTTTATTCAGCATGTCCTGAAATCATTTGAAGAATCATATGACGCCTTCATGGAGAATGGATTTCCAGAAGTAAAACAAAAGTGGGAAAGCTACGGCTATAGAATTGGTGAACAAATTAAGATAAAGACATTACATAAAGAATGGAAAGCCGAATTTCTAGGAATTGCTGAAGATGGTGCCCTATTAACGAAAACAGATAAAGATGAAATCAAAAAAATATATTCTGGAGAAATCGAATGGTTTATGAAGGGGGAGGACGATAATGCTAAGTAGACTGGATTTGCAAAAAATGAAACAGGAAGACGAACAAATTACGATGATTACTGCGTATGACTACCCTTCTGCAAAACTGGCTGAGGAAGCTGGAATTGACATGATTTTGGTTGGTGATTCGTTAGGAATGGTGATGTTAGGGTACGATTCCACTGTTAAAGTCACAATGAATGATATGATCCATCATGCCAAAGCTGTGAAGCGTGGGGCAGGAAATACGTTTATTGTAGTGGATATGCCTTTTATGTCATATCATGTTTCATTGGAAGCATCTTTAGAAAATGCCAAACAAATCTTTCAGGAAACAGACGCACAGGCTGTCAAAGTAGAAGGAGCAACAGAAGAAATTCTATTACTCGTACAACGTCTAACAGAAGCTGGTATTCCTGTTGTTGCGCATTTAGGACTAACTCCTCAATCCGTGAATGTACTAGGTGGCTATAAAGTGCAAGGAAAGGATAAAGAAGCTGCTGAAAAGCTGCTTCATGATGCCATACAATTAACGAACTATGGAGCTATCGCCTTAGTACTGGAGTGTGTACCCAAAGAACTTGCTGCAATCGTAACAAATAAAGTTACAGTACCAACAATCGGAATCGGTGCTGGTGTGGATTGTAATGGGCAAGTTCTTGTTTATCATGACATTTTAAAATATGGAGTTGACCGTTTACCAAAATTTGTTAAGTCATTTACCGACTTTAATAAAGCTGGTAAACAAGCTATCGAGTCATATATATCAAATGTTAAGGACAAAACGTTTCCATTAGATGAACATTCATTTAAGATTAAAAATAAAGATTTATTACCAAACAATTCAGAAGGTAGATAATATGAAAATAATACGTTCAAAAGCTGAAATGCAAGAAAAGATGATTAAAATGTCCAAATCTGAAAGCATAGGATTTGTTGCAACTATGGGATATTTTCATGAAGGACATATAGCATTAATGAAGCAGGCAGCAGAAGATAATGATGTTGTCGTTACAAGTATTTTTGTGAACCCACTGCAATTTGGGCCAAAAGAAGATTATGAGCAATACCCGCGCGATGAGGAACAAGATATCCGGCTTGCAGAACAAGCGGGAGTGGATATATTATTTGTTCCGAGTGTACAGGATATGTATCCAACAAAGATGAACATAACATTATCAGTTGAAGAGAGAGCGAATGTTCTATGTGGGCGTTCCCGTCCGGGTCATTTTGAAGGTGTCATAACTGTTTTAACCAAATTATTTAATATAATCCGCCCGAATAAAACATATTTTGGTTTGAAGGATGCCCAGCAAGTGGCAGTAGTCGATGCACTTATAAATGATTTGAATTTTCCTATTCAACTAATTGCGTTACCAACTATTCGCGAGCATGATGGATTGGCAAAGAGCAGCAGAAACGTAAACTTAGACAATGACGAAAGGAACCATGCAGTTTGGCTAAAGAAAGCATTAGATTATGGTCGCCAACTAGTGGTTGACGGAGAGAAAAATCCTGCTATTATTGTAAAAGAGGTAATTGATGTGTTAAACAGAGAAACCTCTGGTACTGTCGATTATGTTGAAATTCTAAGATATCCGGAGTTGCAATCAATCTCTACTATTAAAAATAATGTTGTTTTAGCGGTAGCAGTACAGTTTAAACGGGCAAGATTAATTGATAATATTATTTTTAATGAAAACGGGAAGCTGATGAGGCAATTTTACTAGGGGGCAGTTACATGTTTCGTACTATGATGAAAGCAAAAATACATCGCGCGCGCGTAACGGAAGCGAATTTAAATTATGTAGGCAGTATTACAATAGATCAGAATCTATTGGATCAGGTTGATATGCTGCCACATGAAAAAGTTCAAATCGTCAACAACAACAATGGTGCACGGTTTGAAACATATGTGATACCTGGAGAAAGAGGATCGGGCACTATTTGTCTAAATGGTGCTGCGGCACGTCTTGTCCAACCAAATGACATTGTTATAATTGTTTCGTATGCACTTATTTCAAATGAAGAATTAGCATCATATAAACCAAAAGTTGCCATTATGAATAACAGTAACGGGATTGAGCAACTTATTGAGCAAGAACCACCGCTGACCGAGATGTAATATTTTTGGTTATCAGGTAGAACTCTTATCAGTTTATATGATAAGAGTTTTTTTTACTTATACGGAAACGATAATAAGAAATGTGGTTGTACTATTTAAAGCTAAGTATACATGAGGGATAGGTGGAAGTATGGATAAAAAGTATGTTGTGATTGACCTGGAAACAACAGGTCATTCTCCGGCAGAACATGATAAAATTATTGAGGTTGGAATCGTTGTTATTCAAAATAATGAGATTACTGACGAATTTTCCACCTTTTTCAACCCAAATATGCCAATTCCATCTTTTATTACAAATTTAACTGGTATAACTGATTACGATGTGCAAGAGGCTCCAGTATTTAAAGACAAGGCGCAAAAGATAATAAATTTATTCGATAACAGTTACTTAATTGCCCATAATGTCCCATTCGACTTAGGTTTTTTGAATGAGGAGCTTGCATCGAATGGTTTTAAACAACTTAATAACCCTGTTATCGATACGGTGGAGCTTTCCCGAGTGCTTTACCCACAGGCTCCCAGTTATAAATTAGCACAATTGGCAGAGCATCTCAAAATTATGCATGATAACCCACATCGGGCTTTAGCAGATGCATATGTGACAGCGAAACTGTTTTTAAAACTAAAACAGAAAATAAAAACACTACCCTACGAAACAGTAGTCCATTTGTTAAGTCTGGAAAAGTTGTTAAAGTCAGACATATATTCATTGCTTCAAGAACAAGAGCAAGCACTTGCTTTTTCAGTTTATGAAAATGATGATATCGATTCTTACAAAGGTTTAGCGTTTAAGTCAACAAAAGAAACAAAAACAGTTAATAAAGATATCAATACAGCTTTTGGAAATTTTCTTGATGACATTTATGAGTCTGGCGGTACAATGCAACAACAAATGCGTAAATATGAAAAAAGAAATGGGCAACGTGAGATGTCTGAAACTGTCTACGATGCTTTTCGGATGAAAAAGCACGCATTGATTGAAGCAGAAACCGGAACTGGAAAAACGTTAGCCTACTTAATTCCTGCAATTTATGAGGCGGTGTCGGAGAAAAAGAGAGTCGTTGTCAGTACATATACAACTCAGCTGCAATCTCAGCTGATGGATGAGGAGATTCCTTTAATTCACAATTTGGTTTCCATCCCATTTAAGATAGCACTGCTTAAAGGAAAACAGCATTATATCAGCTTGGAAAAATTTGAACGTGCTTTAGCCTCTGAACAAGCGGATAACTATGATATTACGCTGACTAAGGCAATGATACTTGTTTGGCTGACCGAAACTGTTACAGGAGATATTGATGAGATTCAGTTACCATCAAGCGGTTATTTATTTTACAGAAAAATTTCAACAGATACAGAAGGTTCGATTGATCCGACAAATCCCTGGTTTTCCCGTTCATATTATCAAAAAGCGCGTAAAAGGGCACAGCAGGCAGACATTTTAATTACAAATCATGCATTATTATGTACGGATATGTTTAATGATTACCAATTATTACCTTCCTATGACAAGGCAATTATAGATGAAGCTCATCATTTGGAAGAAACAGCATCAAAACATTACGGCTTAAAGCTTGATTATGTCCACGTGCAATACACACTAACACAAATAGGGGATACAAAAGATGGGAATTGGCTTAGTAAGCTGCTAACAAATGACCCAATTAATCATGAAAGCTTTTTAATGGATGAATGGGATAATATTTATAACAAAGCTAAATATGAAGTTGATGATTTATTTCGCACGTTATTTCAGTATGTTATTGAACAAAAACAAAAGGAAAAGTCATTAAGTGACATCGGCAGAATTCAATATCGCTTTGATGAAGTCAAAGAAAGGTCAGCAGAATGGAAGATTATTCAAGAAATGGCAACCCGATTAACATTCTTTATTAGAGACCTCATTCATTTACTTTCCCAATTAAAACATTCTTTTTTAAAAGTAAAAGATGTTGATAAAAATAATTTGGAAGACCTGACAAGTATTATGGAAGCACTTCAATCAATTATTGATTCACTTGAGCAGTTGTTTCTGATGGATGAGGAGAACAAAAATGTAAAATGGATGGAAATAGAAGCTTATGGGGCAAAAAACGCTGTATATCTATACAGTGAACCAACAGATATGTCCACGTTGCTCTCAAATGATTTCTTCAGTCAAAAAGATAGTATTATACTTACAAGTGCTACACTGACGATGAAAAATTCATTTTCTTTTATTACCAATAGGCTGGGGCTGACGTCTGATCAAACAGAGACAACTAAAATTACTTCTCCATTTTCTTATATGGAACAAGTGCAGTTAATGATCCCGGATGATTTTCCTGATATCAAACATGGTGAGTTGGATGACTTTATTTATTCCACATGTGAGGCTATTTTGTCTTTAGCAGAAATAACAAATGGAAGAATGCTCGTACTGTTTACTTCCTATGATATGCTGAGAAAGTCATACAATTTGTTAAGAGAGACAATTGATATTAATAAATACATGCTGATTGCACAAGGTATTTCAAGCGGAAGCAGATCAAGATTAAAGAAAAATTTTCAAACATTTGATCAGTCCATTTTATTAGGGACCAGTTCCTTCTGGGAAGGTGTTGATATACCTGGTGATGATTTATCATGCCTGATGATTGTACGTCTTCCTTTTCAGCCGCCTAATCATCCAATATATGAGGCGAAAGCGCATCATCTCAAAAAAGAAGGAAGGAATGCGTTTTTTGAATTAGCTTTGCCTAATGCGGTCATTCGTTTCAAACAAGGTTTTGGCAGGTTAATTCGCTCATCAAATGATCGTGGCATTGTATTTGTCTGTGATGCACGTATTATTCAGTCACGCTATGGCAAGTATTTTACAGAGTCAATTCCTTCTGTACCAATCACTTATGAATCCACTCAGACATTAATGGACAAAGCCTGGAAGTGGTTCTAATCAAAAATTCAGACTGCTAAACGCGATATATTCACAAGTAATAGTGATTTCTGTTAAAAAAATATACTGATGCACCGCGAGATACATCAGTATGATATGGTATGATATGGGATAGGAGATTTTGTTGAAATAAATAAAAATAAAACAAATTTACACGGATGCTTGTTATACTATATATTGTCGTTCATCTTATTTATTCAACGTTATTTATAGTGTTCGCAATTAGGAGAAACAGTATGAGTAGTAAAAATTGATAAAACAAGTAGTATTTATTATTGGAGGGAAAATGATGGGTAAATTTGAGCTATCAAATAACGGATATCTATCAGATAAGTTTAAGAAAGTTGAATATATCGTGATACCATCTGATGTGGCCAATGAAGAATAAGCGTATTTCACGACTTAACATACCTGATTGGCTTAAGTGGACTTTTTCTGTACTATTACTCATACTTATTGCTTGTTTTATTTATGGTGTTTACTTATATAATGCTGTACAACAGGATAAAACAGCATCATTTAAAGATATAAAGGATGAAGTAATAGCAGAAACAAAATTACTAACAATTGGTAAAGTAAAACGATTTCATGGTAATAAGGCTTACTATATTGTTTACGGAAAGACGGATAACCATAACCAGAAAAT
Source organism: Virgibacillus sp. JSM 102003 (assembly GCF_041949995.1). Taxonomy (NCBI): domain Bacteria; kingdom Bacillati; phylum Bacillota; class Bacilli; order Caryophanales; family Bacillaceae; genus Virgibacillus; species Virgibacillus sp. JSM 102003. The sequence goes on along the minus strand of NZ_JBHFQH010000013.1, from coordinate 90,490 downwards.
TATTTTTTACCCGTTTAAAAAGAAGAATGCTGAAATAATTAGTGTGAACAAGTCTGAAATAATCTCTGAAGAAACCATTAGGAAAAAGTGGAAAGAATCCTGCAGAAATTGTAATCTTTTTGATATTACTCCAGGATTAGTGGGTGATAAACCTTCATGGGAGATTACGTTTACAGATGATTCAAATCGATACGTTATTGATAATTTATCCATTTATGATGGAACACGTATTGAACAATTTCGTTTTAAACAAATGTTCAAATAGAAAGGTGATTACATGGAATTAGCAAACAGAGTAAAAACATTAACTCCATCATCAACATTGGCTATTACTGCAAAAGCAAAAGAACTAAAAAGTAAGGGTCATGATGTTATTGGCCTTGGAGCAGGAGAACCGGACTTCAATACTCCAGAGTATATAATTAGGGCAGCTGAAAATGCGATGAAAAACGGCTTTACTAAATACACACCATCTGGAGGCATTCTCGACCTTAGAGAGGCGATTGTGAGCAAGTTTAAACTAGATAATGGGTTAGAATACTCAACAGACCAAATAATTGTCACAACCGGTGCAAAACATGCTTTATACACATTATTTCAAGTGTTACTCAATGAAAAAGATGAGGTGGTTGTTCCGGCGCCTTACTGGGTAAGTTATCCAGAACAAATTAAACTGGCCGGCGGGACCCCTGTTGTTGTTAATGCACATGAAAAAAACAATTTCAAACTGACTCCAGAACAATTGGAAGCAGCGATTACACCCAAGACAAAAGCATTTATCTTGAATTCACCAAGTAATCCAACTGGAATGATGTATAATGAAAAAGAATTGCAGGAGTTAGGAGAAGTTTGTTTAAAACACAATATTTTGATTGTTTCAGATGAGATATATGAAAAATTAATCTATACAAGTGATCAACATGTTTCGATTGCTGCTATATCAGATCAGTTAAAACAGCAAACAGTAATTGTAAATGGCGTATCGAAGTCACATGCAATGACAGGTTGGAGAATAGGTTATGCTGCTGGACCAAATGAAATCATTAAGGCAATGACAAATCTTGCATCTCATTCGACTTCAAATCCAACATCAATTGCACAGTATGCAGCGTTAGCAGCGTATGATACAAGAGAAGATCCAAATGCAAGAATGCGTAAACTCTTCAAAGAACGTCTTGAATTATCATTAGAATTATTAAATGATATTCCAGGGATCTCTTGTATTAGACCAAAAGGTGCATTTTATCTGTTCCCAAATGTAATCGAAGCAGTTAAAAGCAATGGATTTGAATCTGTTGATGAATGGGTTACCGCCCTACTTGAAGAGGAAAAAGTTGCTTTGGTACCTGGATCAGGGTTCGGAGCACCAAATAATGTACGTTTATCTTATGCAACATCAATTGATTTATTAGAAGAGGCTACAAAGCGTGTCAAACGTTTTGTGCTGAACCATCAACCAAAGTAATGGAGGTAATTTTCTTGAAGACAACGATTTCGCAAGTACCAAAATATGAAGGACAAGCAGTAACTATTGGAGCATGGCTTTCAAACAAACGATCCAGTGGTAAAATTGCTTTCTTGCAACTTAGAGATGGAACTGGTTTCATGCAAGCCGTAGTTGCAAAAAATGATGTGGCAGAAGAGACATTTCAACTTGCCAAGAACATGACGCAGGAATCTTCTATGTACGTAACAGGGAATATTGTAGAAGATAAAAGATCCCCATTTGGGTATGAGATGCAGGTTAGTGATATCGAATTAATTCAAGAAGCTGTTGATTATCCAATAACTCCAAAAGAACATGGTACAGAATTTTTAATGGATCACCGTCACCTATGGCTGCGTTCAAAGCGCCAACATGCTGTTATGAAAATAAGAAACGAAATTATACGTGCCACATACCAATATTTTAATGAAAATGGTTATGTAAAGGTCGATCCTCCAATTTTAACTGGCGCTTCAGCGGAAGGTACTACAGAGTTGTTCCATACGCAGTATTTTGATGAAGAAGCTTACTTATCACAAAGTGGTCAGTTATATTTGGAAGCAGCAGCAATGGCACTGGGAAAAGTATTCTCATTCGGACCAACATTCCGTGCAGAGAAATCTAAAACCAGAAGACATTTAATTGAATTCTGGATGATTGAACCAGAGATGGCATTTATGGATCATGATGATAGTTTAGAGGTGCAAGAACAGTATGTGAGTTTTGTTGTTCAATCAGTCCTTGCAAATTGTAAACTCGAATTGGATACACTTGAAAGAGATACATCCAAACTTGAAAAAATCAAAGCACCCTTTCCAAGAATCAGTTATGATGATGCTGTAGAAATGTTGAAGGATAAAGGTTTTGATGATGTTGAATGGGGTGTTGATTTTGGTGCCCCGCATGAGACAGCTATTGCTGAAAGTTTCGATAAACCAGTTTTCATTACAAATTATCCAGCTGAAATAAAAGCATTTTATATGAAACCAGATCCAGAAAGATCAGACGTTGTTTTATGTGCAGATCTAATCGCTCCAGAAGGGTATGGGGAAATTATTGGTGGTTCTCAGCGTATTGATGATTTGGAATTGATGAAACAGCGCTATGAAGAACATAATCTATCCGGGCCCGCTTACAAATGGTATTTGGAATTACGTCAATATGGAAGTGTGCCACACTCAGGATTTGGCTTAGGGCTTGAAAGAACAGTTGCATGGCTTTCTGGTGTAGAACATGTGCGAGAGACAATTCCATTCCCTAGATTATTAAACCGGTTGTATCCTTAATTAACGAGTTATAACGCAAGCTATTGATTCAAGACAGTTAATAAATTGTAATATCCCTTGCAGATTGGATGGCAAGGGATTTTATAATCTGGACAAAATAAATCCATGCTATACTGGGAAATGAGGTGTTACACATAATGAAGAAATCCATTTCATTTCAGGATATACTAACAAATCAATTACAAATACCTATAAAATTACTCGACGACTATACATCATTAGGTCTTGATGAAAAAGAAATCATGCTTATTTTACAAATACTTCGTTTCATGCAGGATAATAATGACTTTCCTACCCCTTATGACCTAGCATCACATTTAACTTTTGATGAAAAGGAATGTGCAAATATTTTAAGAAAGCTTATCCAAAAAAACTTTTTGTCAATAGAACAATTGAAAAATGAACAGGACCAATTAAGTGAAGTATACAGCTTAAACCCACTGTGGGAAAAATTATTTACAGAGGAAGAAGAGAAAGTAAGTACACAAGAAGATGGTACTATCTTTATCTTATTTGAACAGGAATTTGGCAGACCATTGTCTCCGTTTGAAATCGAAATGATAAATACCTGGTTGGATGCAGATGAACTTAAACCAGCCTTAATTAAAGCTGCATTGCGAGAGTCTGTACTAATGGCTAAGTTAAATTTTAAATATATCGATCGAATTCTTCGAGACTGGCAAAAGAAAGGAATCCATACTGTAGAACAAGCTCGAAAAGCCAGTAAATCCTTTCATCAAAACCAAGCACAAACACAAAAACAAACGGATACCAATAAGAAACGAGATACATCTTTTTATTATAATTGGCTTGATGGGGAGGACAATTAAATGCTAAATAAAAATCAAGTAAATTACTGTTTAGATGTGATGAAGGAAATGTATCCTCAAGCTGAGTGTGAACTTCGTCACTCCAATCCATTTGAATTGGTGATAGCTGTTTTATTATCTGCACAATGCACTGATGTACTTGTAAACAAAGTAACGGAACCTTTGTTTAGGAAATATAAAACACCAGAAGATTATTTAGCTGTCTCATTGGAAGAATTGCAAAAGGATATAAAATCAATTGGCTTATATCGAAATAAGGCAAAAAATATTCGAAAGCTATGCCAAATGCTGATTGATGATTATGGCGGGGAAGTACCTAAAACAAAAACTGAATTGATGAAGCTTGCAGGAGTAGGAAGAAAAACTGCAAATGTAGTAGCTTCTGTTGCATTTAGAGAACCAGCGATAGCAGTAGATACACATGTAGAGCGTGTTGCCAAAAGACTGGCAATTTGCCGATGGAAAGATTCTGTACTGGAAGTCGAACAGACGCTAATGAAAAAGGTTCCAAAAGATGAATGGGCTGATACACATCACAGAATGATTTTTTTTGGCAGATATCACTGTAAAGCGAGAAATCCACAATGTCCAGAATGTCCGTTACTGGAACTTTGCAGGGAAGGGCAGAAACGGATGAAAAAGGCTGAAATGATTGATTAACAAACATAATAGAACATTAAAAGAGGCAACCTTCATTGATGAAGGTTGCCTCTTTAACTAATTAGTTATTTTGTTCATCATCGGTGCTACCGTCACTACCGGTACCGGTACCACCACCTCCGCCATTTTCTGGTTCGTTAGAGTTACCTTCCACAGTAGCTTGAGTACTGCTCGAGTCGCCTCTGACACCCTGATTAGCACCATTCTGACCAATAGGTGTAACGGTAATAGTGTAAGACCCTGGCGGTGCATCTTCAATCACAATACCCATAGATTCAACAGTTTGCCTATTAACTTCACTGCCATCCTGTGTAACAACTACTTCATAACGTGCAGGCGGTCCCTTATAACCCCAAGACACATCAACATTCGAGCCGGACACTGAAGCACTTAGATTACTAACCGGTGGTATATTGCCTTCACCATCTTCTCCTTCGTCACCTTCATTTTCCTCTTCTTCTTCCTTAGGGACTTTAACAGTTGTAGTTTTCGGTTCACTTGAGTTTGCTTCTGTTTTATTACTAACAGCAACAACCTGAATTTCGTACTCTGAACCAGGTTCTACATTTGAAATTTCAATTGATGTTTCTTCAGTTGAAGACAGATTTTGCATTTCTCCACCATCAACACTTGCACTCACTTCAAATGAGACATCCTCATCTGAATTATATTTCCATTCAGCTTGTATAGTACTGGATTCTTTATCAAAAGTAGCCTCCAGACCCTTGACAGGATCTAACTGATCGTATTTTTCAGATGTTTTAGTCGGTTCATTGCCTTTAACAAACAGCTCTGTCACAATTTCCGAATCTGGTGTGAAGTCGCTTGGAAGTTTAGCTGGTCTTGAACCTTCTTCAACAGCAACCTCTACGACAGAATCTGGTTTCGTAAAGTCAGGCGTATCTTTATCTTTAGATAACTCTGCCATCGTATTTTTAAATAATGCATGGGGAATTTTTGTGTTTGAAATTCCTATATCATTATTATCGTAGCCGGTCCAAATGGAAATAGTATAATTCGTACTGTAACCGCTAAACCAAGAATCTGGTGGCCCATCCACACCCTCACGGTTAGTTGTACCGGTTTTACCTGCTACTGGCAAACCAGGAACATTTGCTTGTTCACCAGTTCCCTCTGTGATAACTGTTTTCAACATATCCGTAATCATATATGCCGTATAATCAGACATTGCTGGTTTTGGTTCCGGTTTTAGATTTACAGTTTTACCACTTTCCGGAAATTCAACTTTTGTAACAGCATATGGCTCATTATAAATTCCTTCATTTGCAAAAGCACGGTATGCTCCAGCTAATTTCGTAGGATTCGTACCTGAGGACCCACCAATGGAATCGGTTAATTGTATTTTCTCATTTTCAAAGTTTATACCTAAGCCATTTGCAAACTCTTTTGCTGTACCTCTGCCAACTTCTTCAAAAGTTTTAACGGCAGGAACATTCAAGGATTGCTGTAATGCATAGCGCATTGATACCCAGCCGTAATAATGACCATTACCAACCCATGTATTAATTTGATCATCAGTACCTTCAATATCATAAGGACCATCATCATTTAACTGATGGTATGTTGACCACTGTTTGTTTTCAATTGCGGGACCGTAGTCAACTATAGGTTTGAATGTTGAACCAGGCTGACGACTTATATCAGTGGCATAGTTATAGCCATCATTTTCAAGACCACCACGTGCGCCGCCAATAGCGCGAATCGCACCTGTTTTCGTATCCAATACGGTCATGCCTGCCTGTAATCTGACCTTATCACCATCAGGATCATCTGGGTTTGTAACTGGTTCTGGATAATTGATTGGGTTACCCTCTTTATCAGATAATAAGAATTCAACGTATTCTTGTGCATCTGTATCGATTGTCGTATAAACTTTTAGCCCGTCAGTATAAATATCTGCGCCATCCATTTTCTGCTTAACTTCTTTACGCACTTTTTGCAAAAAGGCTTCATACGGTGAAGAATCTGAACTATCTTTGTTCAGTAATGACGGAATATCTGTTTTACTTGCTTTGTCAGCTTCCTTCTGGGATATTTTCCCATGCTGTACCATTAGACTCAACACCGTATTCATCCGTTCTTTCATTAATTCAGGGTTTTTGAACGGATTGTATGCTGATGGCCGCTGTGGCAGTCCAGCTAGTATTGCAGCTTCTGGCAATGTCAATTTGCTTAAATCAGTTTTTCCAAAATAGACTTCAGCGGCTTTTGCAACACCATAAGCACCATTACCATAATAAATTTTGTTTAAATACATTTCTAAAATTTGCTGTTTAGAATAATCCTGCTCCAGCTGCAATGCTAACCACATTTCCTGGACTTTAAGACTAATTTTCTTCTCAGGCGACAGGAAAGACTTTTCGACAACTTGCTGGGTAATCGTACTTGCACCCTCAGAACCAAAGCCATCGGTTATGTTGGCTATGACAGCCCCTCCGATACGCCAAATATCGATACCTGGGTGATCATAGTATCTGGAGTCCTCTGTAGCAAGTACGGCATCCTCTAACACATCAGGAATTTCATTATAATCGATTTTTGTGCGTTGTTCTGCACCCAGATCAGCAAAGAGGTTTCCGTCTTTATCATAAATCTTTGATGAAAACGGGACAGATAGTTTGGATGCATCAATTTCTGGTGCTGTGGCAATATAATACGTAAATAGTGCACCAACACCTACACCGATAGCTAGCATTGCTATACCGGTTATCAATAATATTTTTTTCCATAACGGTTTCTTTTTTGATTGTTTTTGCTTTCTTCTTGCTGTACGAGACTGGCCTTTCTCTGCCATAACTCATCTTCCTCCAATCTAAAAATAGAGCTTATCTATAACTGCTAAATAGTTTACTCTTGCTTGATAGTGAAAAGGAATTAAATATCCTTCACTTTTTATTGTGTCATATGGAATTGATTTTCTTCCATTATCAAACTGATAATCCCAAAATGAGAAAAGGGATTCAGCTGGCAGATAATATGTTTCATTATATACTGTAAAACGAATAATTAAAAAGCTAATACCTCCATGTTTAATTATCGATTTCATATGTTTTATCTGATGTTCATGCATATTGGACATTGGAAATCGCGTTTTATTTTTTGTTTCCTTCGCCTCAAAGTCAATATACCTACATTTATAAATACCATTATAATCTGTTGTTGATGCTTGTTTAAAATAGCCCTCGGTAATAACTGCGGCACTCCTTTTGGGATAATGTACATTAACAATTTGAATTGGTGTAGGCTTCTTATGAATAATTGCCTTATCAGTATCCAGGTAGAAGGTGTTCGTTGTATTTATATCCTCCTCAAGCGTCATGCCTCTGTTGCTATAGCCCTGTTTAGAAGGCTGCTGTTGTACATTATTTCTTTGTCCATTTGGATAATTCATTATTTTCCCCCTTGCATATTTAAATATCATATCAAAAATTTCATAAGATGATAACTACAAATTAATTAGACTTCAGAAAGTGGGTGTTATTATGAATTTGAAACAAAGAAATTATAATTACCTCCATTATATTATAAACAAAACAAATCAGCATAACGTTGATAATATTTCCCGAACAAAGGCATATCAAAACTTTTATATGGAGTTCTCTGAGATACAATGGGCATTCATTGCAAGTATGGTTTCCCGGAATGCCGGATGGAATATGACTGACTTATACTTATCCCCATTCCAAAATATTCTCACAAACAATGAAGTTCAGCGGCTTTTCATGACCTATGAACGGGCAAACTGGTTAATTTTTTCTGATGCGTATCCTCAATTACTAGTCTATAAACTATCAATAAACTTAAACAGACCAATGTTCCATCTATTGCCTGAACTCCATGTATCACAATTTATGGTTCGGGAATGGAATCATTACTGGAAAAATAATGATCAGGAAAGACTTATGATTGCCTTAATTATTAATGAACAAAACGTAATTCAAAAACCAGTTATTCAACAGTCTTACTTTAAGTATCATATATTTTTACGTCTTCCATACCTTTTACAAGACTTTTTGTTTATGAATGCGATTATACTTCCAACAATGTCAGGTCGTCTATATGGAGCATTAGTACATGACTTCACTAATTTAACAAAACGTATAACCCTTGGAAAACGTATTTCTTCCACTATTTTTCAGCCAAAGATATATAATCATCTGCTTGAATTTGCTAAGTCAACTGAGCATACAGGGTCTCGCAGAGATTATGAACAATTTATCGGTAAAAAATTTGAGAAAAGTCCTATATTACGTACTGCCTACCCAGTAATCACTCATCAGGATATTATTCGAAAGGATTGGTTTGTTAAAGGGGGGATGAAGAAAAAGTGGTTGAAAACTCCATCACACGGATTAACAGCAGATGTCAGTCATTCTTTCTATAGAAAGAGGAAATTGCTTTATGCCTATTACCACTTAAGAAATAGTATTAAATAGAAAAGGGCCTGTATAATACAAACCCTTTTCTAGAATATTATGTTGATGGACGGTTTGGACCATCTAACTTTTTATCCCCTGTATGATTCCGCTTCTTTTCCCGGCTATTTTCTGCTTTTTGTTGGGATTTCTTTTTTACCATAATGATACCTCCTTTTTTTTAGTTTGGCTGTTTATCAGCGAAACTACACTTGTTTTGCCATTTTTCTTCTAGTTTTGTCGAAGGGGGAGGGATGTTTATTTTTTTCTCGAAAAAGTACCTATAACTTTTAAAAAGGGTGGTTATTATGTCAATTATTAAAGATATGAATCAAAAAGTTCATGGAATAGATAAAAGGAAGTTCAGAAATTCGATCGGAGATTTAGCAGATCAATTAAGATTGATTGAACAAAAAATCACGATGGGAACTGATAACAGCATAGACTTTAATTACCAGGAGCAGCAAAAAGAGGTTAATCGCGTGTATTCATCTGTCCAAAAGATAACGAAAAGAAAAAAGAGAAATACTGATAAGCTTGTAATGTCGAATTATTCCTCTAAAGCTAAAAAAAGATTATCCTAATATGTGCTAATTCAAATTAGTAATGATAAAATATACTTGTTAGAAAATATCTTTAAAAAGGCAGGACAATTTTTATGGAATTAGAATTACAGACAAAGCAATTTAAAGAACATCTAGATAAATTAAAAGAAAGATATGAAGAAAATAACCCTCCCGAGAATAAAAAGGATAAACAGTTTTTCCTGATGGTAAAGGAATATACAACACCTATACATGCATTGCTAGAGGAATGGGAAGAGAAGACACTTCAAGTTGTAAAGGATCGTAAGGTCAACATCCATCCACAGCAAGTAACATCTACACGTGAAAATATGGAGCTATTAATAATGCATAGTTTCTACATCGATGCAAAGCGGAAACGATATATGGAACTGAATCATTCCGTTCACTATGTACTGGATCAATTATTAAGAGAACTTCGTATGTGAAAACTTTACAAGCCCATGTTTTTCTTTTATAATTATCTTCCACTTAACGTGAAGGGGGAAATAAGGTATGAGTGAAATAGAATTAATTCAAGAAGCAATTACTATTCGAAATAAGGCATATGTTCCATACTCAAAATTCCCTGTAGGCGCTGCATTGTTAACCAAAACAGGTAAAATATATACAGGTTGCAATATTGAGAATGCGGCATATCCTGTAAGTTGCTGTGCCGAACGAGTAGCGATCTTTAAAGCAATTGCGGATGGTGAGAGTGATTTCAAAGAAATGGCAGTCGTTGCTGATACTAAACGGCCAGTCCCTCCCTGTGGTTCATGTCGACAGGTGATGAGTGAATTTTTTGATGAGAAACTGACAATACATTTGACTAATTTACATAATAATATTAAAACCGTTACGATGGATGAACTATTGCCTTTTTCTTTTCAGCCGGAAGATTTAACAGAAAAATACTAAAAGTGGAGCTGTTATATCAGCTTCACTTTTTTTGAATTTAAGAGGTATAAATACTTTCTTACTGCCTTGATTTTCTAACATTTAAATAACCCAAAAGACAAGTTCACCTAATAATGTTATACTATGATAAAGGAAGAAATTGTGCATAAATTAAGAGGACAAACAATACAATTAAAATTGACATTTACTTACTAATTATTAAAAGCGTTAAAAACAATTCGAAAAGTATGAGGTGACTTTAAATGAATACAAACCGTATACAGCTCAATGGTAAAGAAATTTTGGAAAAAGAGTTTAAAACAGCAATGCGTGGCTACCACCAGGAGGAAGTTGATGAGTTTCTTGATACAGTTATTCAGGACTATGAAGCATATGAGCAGGAAATCGAGAAATTAAGGCAGGAAAACGATCGTCTAAGAAAACAATCAGATCAAACAAGAACCAGAACTGCAGCAACACCAAATCACCAAGTAAATTATGATATCTTAAAACGCTTATCCAACCTGGAGAAATCAGTGTTTGGTAAAAAATACGCTGATTCATAAATTTAGTTTTATTTACCAATGATGTAAGCTTGTTAATATGTTATAATTTAAATAGCCAAAATGTTGGATACTCACGTAATCGCTGTATATTTAGTATGCAGAGGAAAGTCCATGCTCACACAGACTGAGATGTTTGTAGTGTTCGTGCCTGACGAAATCATAAGTCAGGATAACCTTATTGGTTAATGGCAGTGAAACGTCCTAACTCTTATGATATGGATTAATACACTTGAAAGTGCCACAGTGACGTAGTCGGATTGGAAACATTCCGAGTGGAACGCGGTAAACCCCACGAGTGAGCAACCCAAATATTGGTAGGGGCATCCTTGATTAGGGAAATTGAACCGAAAAAGGGACAAGTAATTTATATTGCTTGTAGATAGATGATTACGACCAACGTACAAGGTTGACCACCGTTTGAGTACATTGGAACAGAACATGGCTTACTGAGTATTCAATGGTCTATACGTAACGAACAAACCTTTCTGATTGTCTCAACTAGGAAGGTTTTTTGTTGTGGAAGAAACTATAATAAGAATTCACTTTGGTAACGTAAAATGTATGCATAAACCTTGAAGGGATAAGAAAGGCTGAAGATACACTACTTATTGACTTTGGATCAATGGTACACATTTGATATAAAATTCGAACTAACACGGGAAAATGGTTGAGTGCTATGACACCGCTTCGGAAATACACTACGCGCACCTAGGGCGGCTGATGAGTCTCCTTGCTCCTACGTCGCTGCGTAGTCTCATCTAGGCCTTTGCTACCACAGGAGTCTCCGTGTATTTCCTCCGCTGGATTGTGTATTACAATCCTAGAAATAAACAAATGTTGTTGTGATGGGTAAGAGAAACTTTAAAACATTTAAATTAACAACTCCAAGGAACGCGCAGTTCTTTATAAATCCAACTGCAGGCTAATACTCCCTTTCACCGACCTGGATACCAAGGCGACATCTGCTCAATCTGACGTTTTACAGTTTCTTCTTAGTCACGGGCATCCTCGTGACGCTAAGAGCGCTTCTCCGGGGTCTTAAGGCACGTACTAAGTTCCCTTTGGCTAAGAGGCAATGTCACGATAAACATTGATTAATTTACAGGATATAGTGAGAGTAAAACCTAGCGAAGGAAATACATGGAGACTCCTGCGGGAAAAGCAACAGCTGAAGATCCCGCAGGAAGCGTTTTTTGCTTCCGAGGAAGCTGAAGCGTTGCCCGCGGAAAGCGAAATGTATTTCCGAAGTGGTGTCATAGCACTCAAGTATCTTTCCGCACTATGTCGCATTTTATATCTTATAGGTACGAAAAACTTTTATCAATGTTGTCAAGGCAACAAGTATAAACGTTTTGAAATTTTCAAAATAGCTGTTTGAGCTTTGTTCTATAGATGCGAAAGTTGAGTAATTCTAGACTTAGTTTTCTATTAGTAATTTTAAAATGATATGGTAAACTATAACTAATTCTTGGAAATGAAAGGACTAAATTTATGGCACAAGAGGTAACATTAATTGCAACAGCTGCTATGGGACTTGAGTCTTTAGTAGCAAATGAAGTAAAACAGCTCGGCTATGAAGTAGAAGTTGAAAACGGTAAAGTTATCTTTCAAGCACCAGTGTCTGCAATCCCCAGGTGTAACTTGTGGTTACGAACAGGGGATCGTGTGAAACTGAAGGTAGGTGTATTCAAGGCATCTACATTCGATGAATTATTTGAGTCAACAAAGGCTTTGCCATGGGAACAATTTATTATGGAAGATGGTAAGTTTCCTGTTTCAGGTAAGTCTGTAAAATCTACATTATATAGTGTTCCTGACTGCCAGGCTATCGTAAAAAAAGCAATAGCTGAACGATTGAAATTAAAATATGGTGTTGCTTCAACGATGCCGGAATCTGGCTCTTTATACAAAGTAGAAGTTGCGATCTATAAGGATGAAGCAATACTAACATTAGATACATCAGGGGCTGGTTTACATAAAAGAGGATATCGTGTTGGACAGGGTGAAGCCCCACTAAAGGAAACAATGGCTGCAGCACTCTTAAAGCTAACAAATTGGAAGCCTGAGCAACCTTTAATTGATCCATTTTGCGGATCTGGTACGATACCGATTGAAGCAGCATTGATCGGTCAAAATATTGCTCCTGGGTTTAATCGTGAATTTGCTTCTGAAAACTGGCCATTCGTTAAAGACCAGTATTGGGAAGAAGCCTTTCAAGAGGCAGAAGATAAGGCAAACTATGATCAATATTTAGATATCACGGGATCGGATATTGACCATAATATGATCAAAATTGCTAATGATAACGCAAAGGAAGCTGGATTAGGTGATCTGATTTCATGGAAACAGATGCAAGTTAAGGATTTGTCTTTACGAAAAGAAAATGGGTATATCGTAGGTAATCCGCCATATGGCCAACGAATTGGGGATCAGGAAGGCGCAGCAAAGTTATATCAGGATTTGGGCAATATAATGAAACAGCATCCAACTTGGAGTGTATATATATTAACTGCGTATGAGGCGTTTGAAAAAGAATACGGACAAAAGGCTACTAAAAAAAGGAAACTATTCAACGGGTTCATCCAAACAAATTATTATCAGTATTTTGGCAAGAGATAGGAGTGGGAATACAATTTGGATAGTATAGAGCAAGCTGAAAAGGACTTTAAAGAATTATTAAATGAACTAGATGTTTATCGTGAAGCAATCACCCTAACACAATGGGATATGCGTACAAAAATTCCTGAAAAGGGAGTAGATCAACGCTCGGAAGTGATTGGTTTTTTATCCGAGAAAGTCCATCTACTTGAAACATCAGAAAAGATAAAGTATTTTATTGATCTATTAAAAGACAGCACTGAAGATGAAATTATTAGGAAAACTGTGAAAGAATGCGAAGAGATTTATGAAAGAAACCGAAAAATACCCAAAGATGAATTCAAGGAATATGTAATGCTTCAATCTAAATCAGAGTCCGTTTGGCAGGAAGCACGTCAGACAGATAACTTCTCCCTGTTTCAACCATATCTGGAGAAGTTAGTTGAATATAATCAAAGGTTTGCAGCATATTGGGGTTATGAAGATAATATCTATGATGCTTTATTACATAATTATGAACCTGGCGTTACAACTGCTACGCTTGATAAAGTATTCCCTGAAGTTAGAAAGTCCCTATCTTCATTATTAAACAAAATTAACCAAAGCAACAGAAAGCCGGATCCAACTGTTTTAATGGGTCATTTTCCTAAAAAAGACCAGGAAGACTTCTCTATTAAAATCTTAGAGCAAATGGGCTATGATTTTTCTTCTGGACGTCTTGATGAGACGGTACACCCATTTGCCATCGCGCTAAATATGAATGATGTACGTATAACGACACGTTATGATGAGGATGATTTTCGGTCAGCTGTCTTTGGTACAATCCATGAAGGTGGGCATGCCTTATACGAGCAGAACATTAGCAAAAAATTAGCTAACACACCGTTAGCAACCGGCACTTCCATGGGTATTCATGAATCGCAGTCACTGTTTTGGGAAAACTTTGTTGGCCGGAATAAAGCTTTTTGGGATAGTAATTACGAATTATTTCAGTCATATGCACCAACCCATTTTCAGCAGCTTCCACTGGATGATTTTTATTGTGCTGTTAATGAAGTGAAACCATCATTAATTCGAATTGAGGCAGATGAGTTAACATATTCACTTCATATTATGATTCGATATGAATTAGAAAAGGCATTAATTAACGACGAAATTAGTGTTAGTGATCTACCACATCTTTGGAACAAGAAAATGGAGGACTACCTAGGGATAAAACCACCAACGGATAGAGAGGGGGTCTTACAGGATATTCATTGGTCAGGAGGTGATTTCGGTTATTTCCCTTCTTATGCATTAGGTTATATGTATGCAGCGCAGTTTCATAACACAATGAAGACCGAAATGAATCTTGATGAATTAATTCGAAATAATCAGTTTGATCAAATACGCAATTGGCTGACAGAAAACATTCACCAATATGGCAAAATGAAGGAACCTCTTGAAATAATTGAGGATGTAACAAAGGAAAAATTAAATCCGGATTACCTAGTGGACTATTTAACGAAAAAATACAGCAAGATTTATAAACTTTAGTATGCAAAAAACAGGGGAGAGGTCCCCTGTTTTTTTGTTATAGCGGTTAAGAAAGCATTCCATTCTTACTGCATAATTGCAACTAATGCTTCGCATGAAGCCAGCTTTTCTAATCAGTTATTTCCAACTGGCCAACCAAACGGTGGTGAACCAGGAGGTGAATGCTGAATAATCTTTATAAAGGAATGGTATATGCAAATAGAATTAATGCTATTGTAAATCCTATCCAAAGTTTCCAATTTCCTAGGAACTAATTGTTCAATAACAGCTGATATCAAAGGGCTTAAAGGGATTAGAAGCAATATGTCTATAAAAGTTATGAATAATGTGTGAAGAAACTGTTATATTTTTGTGTAAACGAAACAAACTAACCTAAAAAGGTGAGTCCATGTCGTTTATATGTTCAGTTGGATTAGGTATTCCTGCAAATGAATTATCTCAGTCTTCAGTTAAAAATCTGGTCAGGGACATTTTTACATACTCTGAAAAACAATTATCCAGATTATTACCTGTATTTGACCATGCAATAATTGATAAAAGACAGTTTGTAGTGGGGGAGGATTGGTTTAAAGAAGAACATTCATTTCAAGAAAAAAATGATTTATATCATAAAAACGCTATAAGTTATTCATTACAGGCAATGGATGCATGTCTAACTAATAAAGAATTTCTTGAACAAGATATTCCGTATGAAGCGATTGATTTAATTATTTTTGTATCCAGTACTGGAATTGTTACTCCCTCGTTAGATACATATTTAATGAATGAACGGCCAATCCGGGAAGATGTTTCTAGGATGCCATTATGGGGACTGGGGTGTGCTGGAGGAGCAATAGGAATTTCCCGGGCCTTTGACTGGCTTACAGCCCATCCTGAAAAAACTGCGCTTATTGTATCATGCGAGCTATGCAGTCTAACATTTCAAAAAGACGATAATCAAAAAAGCAACTTAATTGGTACAGCTCTGTTTGGAGATGGAGTGAGTGCTGCGTTGTTAGTTGGTGAACGGTCAGAATATCTAGCTTCAGTCAAAGAAGTTAAGCCACAGATCAAATGTACAAGCTCAGCGACTATGAAGAACAGCAATTCAGTGATGGGATGGAATATTACCAATGATGGATTAGAAGTAGTTTTTTCAAAAAGTATTCCAGCACTAGTGCAGACATTCTGGAGGAAGCATATTTTATCATTTTTGCAAGATAATATAATATACAAAAATGAAATACATTCAATTATTGCACACCCTGGAGGTAAAAAGGTATTAGAAGCTATGGAAGTTGTTCTACAGGTCCCGCAAGAAAAGTTTAAACATTCGTATCGTGTACTTAAAAATCATGGAAACATGTCATCAGCAACCGTTTTTTATGTGCTGCATGAATGGTTAAAAGAAGAGATTCCTAAAAATGAAAAAAGCATATTATCAGCTTTAGGGCCAGGCTTTAGTTCAGAATTACTAATATTGGAGTGGAATGAAAGATGACAACATGGATGTGGCTATTTATAATTGCAGTTATTGCACAAAGGTTGGTAGAGCTTAACATTGCCAGGCGTAATGAAAGGTGGATGAAAGATAGGGGAGGTATTGAAAAAGGGGAGAAGCACTATAAATGGTTTATATGGCTTCATAGCATCTTCTTTTTGTCGATGATTTTTGAAGCGGTTTTGAATCAAAGCAATATTGGTATAAATTATCTTTTAATCACTATATTTTTATTAACACAACTAGGAAGAATATGGTGTATTCATACTTTAGGTAAATTCTGGAATACGAAAGTTATTGTTCTGCCAGGGGTTTCGCTGATTAAAAAAGGGCCATATAAATACGTGAAACATCCTAACTATATTATTGTTGCTATAGAATTATTTGTAATTCCCTTCCTTGTTGGAGCATATTTAACTGCATTTGTATTTCCGCTTCTGCATGTTCTTCTATTAAAAATAAGAATTCCACGTGAAGAAAAGGCATTAACAAAAGCAACTTTATAAAACAATAGAGGATAGCAGATCTGCTACCCTCTTTAGGCTTATTTTTTATGCAGTTTTTTAGCAATATACATAAATGGTGTATCAATTAGTGCTACTGCAAATTTAATTATATACGTGGTAAAGAAAATTTCCAGCCAAACAGAAGTAGGATATTCACCATAAAATGCAATTGTACAGAAAACAGCTGTATCAAGGAGCTGACTGATAACTGTACTTCCATTGTTACGAATCCACAAATTTTTATCTGAAGGAAACAATTTACGGAGTTTGTCATAAATCCAAACATCGAAATATTGACTAATAGCATAAGCTGCAAGACTTCCTGCAGCAACACGTGGAATCATTCCAAAAATTGTTGCAAGTGATTCATGAGCAATATCGTCTGATCCAGGTTCGAATACAAGTACAATCTGCATCATAATAGTCATGGTTATTAGAGTGGAGAATCCCAGCCACACAGCTTTTTTTGCATCCTTCTTACCGTACTTTTCATTTAAAATGTCTGTTGCAAGGTATGCTGTGCCATAAATGATATTACCCAATGTCGCAGTTAGCCCAAATAGCTCAACAGTTTCCAGCACCTGAATATTTGCAATTACAGTTGCCATTCCTATCCAGGCAAAAAGCCCCATTTTTCCAAACAACCGGTAAAACAGCAATAATAATGAAAAGTTAACAAGTGCAAACAATACCCAGATTATTTCATTTGGCATCATAATAAATTCCTCCTTAGTTTTGATAACGCGGGAGTTTGCGAACCGCGATTAAACGACAGGATTCATTATACGTATTTAGTGTTTGAGAAGCAAGGGTGAGAACATGAAGTGTACCGGACATATTTGAATGCTGCCTTCTTGGATGGGCATTAGTAGACAGTTATTTGGTGTGGATAATAATGGTGTTAAAACCAAAAAAAGCGGTAATCTTTTTCAGATTACCGCTCTATATATTGTTGAGTTATTTTTTAGTTACATTAGCAGCTTGTGGGCCACGTTCGCCTTCTACAATTTCAAAAGAAACTTCTTGACCTTCTTCTAAAGTTTTGAAGCCTTCTTCTTGGATAGCAGAATAATGTACAAATACATCATTTCCTTCTTCCAATTGAATAAAACCATAACCTTTTTCTGCGTTGAACCATTTTACTACTCCGTTTTCCATGTAAATAAATCCTCCTAAAAGCTTTCACGTAAAACGTGTTAATACAAAGCAGATAAATGAATATTAAAAAAAGACACCCTTTTATAGAAGGTAGGATCACTAGTACATCCACTTCTATAGAAGTTGCCTGTCGTTAATGAATCCATACATCTTCTTTGCTTATGTCTAATATAGCCCATTTTAGTCTTTCCGTCAAGGATATAGGCGTAATAAAGTCAATTTTTTTTAAACAAATCAAACATAGTTATGTTTCTTAGTTGTATATTGTAAACGCTTTAAATCTTCAAAAGTAATGTGAAAATAATGATAAATACGTTACACTATATATTGAGAGGAGGAATATATATGAAATCAGATATTGAGATAGCTCAGCAAGCCGAACTAAGACCAATTAGTGAAATTGCCACAGGACTAGGTTTAACTGAAGAAGATTGGGAACCACATGGTCATACTAAAGCAAAGTTGTCTGATTCTTTATTAGACAATTTAAAAGATAAACCAGAAGGTAAGATTATACTGGTAACATCAATCAATCCAACTCCTGCTGGGGAAGGGAAATCGACTGTTACTGTTGGGTTAGGACAAGCACTTACAAAATTAGACAAAAAAGGGATTATTGCATTGCGAGAACCGTCAATGGGACCTGTTATGGGAATGAAGGGTGGAGCAGCAGGTGGGGGATATTCGCAGGTGCTGCCAATGGAAGATATTAATTTACATTTTACAGGTGATTTACATGCAATAACAAGTGCAAATAATGCGTTATCAGCCATGATTGATAACCACATACATCGGGGAAACGAATTAAACATAGACCCCCGTCGGATCGAATGGAAACGAGTAATGGACATGAATGACCGAGTATTGCGTCAAATAGTAGTCGGCTTAGGGGGACCTTTACGGGGAGTTCCAAGAGAAGACGGATTTACCATTACGGTAGCCTCAGAAATAATGGCTATTTTATGTTTAGCAACAAATCTTGAAGATCTGAAAGGAAGAGTCGCAAGAATAGTTATTGGCTATACATATAATGAAGAGCCAGTAACAGTCAGAGACTTAAAAGTAGAAGGCGCTATTACTCTGTTACTAAAAGATGCCATTAAACCCAACATGGTTCAAACCATTGAAAATACACCAGCAATTATTCATGGTGGTCCTTTTGCAAATATTGCACATGGCTGCAATAGTATAATGGCCACAAAAATTGCGGCTAAGCTAGGGGATTATGTTGTAACTGAAGCAGGATTTGGTGCAGACCTTGGTGCCGAAAAGTTTCTTGATATTAAATCCCGTGCTGGCAACTTTGAAACCGATGTGGTCGTAATTGTTGCAACAGTCCGTGCACTAAAAATGCATGGAGGAGTCGCAAAAGACAATTTGACTGTCGAGAATCTTGAGGCACTAAAAGCAGGAATGGAAAATTTAAAAAAACATATAGAAACCATTGAAAAATTTGGATTGCCCTTTGTCGTTTCCATTAATAAATTTCCAGCAGACACACAAAATGAGATTGACTTTATTAAAACATGGTGTGAATCCAAAGATTTTGAAGTTGCACTAAGTGATGTTTGGGCTAAAGGCGGAGCCGGAGGTATTGAGCTCGCTGAAAAAGTAATTGAAAAGGCTAACTCTCATGAAAGGAATTTCAAACGTATCTATGAATTGGATGAAACGTTGGAAGCAAAGATTAGAAAAGTAGCAACAGATGTTTATGGCGCTGATGATATAGAATTGTCACAAAAAGCCAAAAAACAGCTTGCGTTCTATGAAAAACAAGGATGGGGAGATCTTCCAGTATGTATGGCTAAAACACAATATTCTTTATCTGATGACCCTTCCTTGGTAGGCAGACCTAAAGGTTTCACTGTTATGATTAGAGAACTAAGGCCATCAATTGGAGCAGGTTTTATTGTTGTGTTAACAGGCGATATGATGACAATGCCTGGTTTGCCCAAAGAACCAGCTGCACTGAAAATGGATGTTGCTGAAGATGGTAAAATCGTGGGATTATTTTAATGAACAATACGGAAAAATTAGATGCTATCCGGTTATATATATACAATATTTTTTCCAATGATACCTCTGGTCATGATTACTATCATATGAAACGGGTAGCTAAAATGGCAAAAACCATTGCAGAGCAAGAGGGAGCAAATCAATTTATAGCAGAAGCTGCAGCATGGATACATGATGTTGGTGACCGAAAGCTATTTGCAAATAGTTCAAATGAAATAAACAAATTAAATGAATTTTTACTGACAATAAATTGTACTTCAGATCAATTAAAGCAGATTAAGGCGGCTGTTAGAGATGTATCGTTCAGTAAAGGAAGAATTCCTGTGACACAGGAAGGTAAAATTGTTCAGGATGCAGACCGGTTGGATGCAATAGGAGCTATTGGCATTGCACGAACTTTTGCATATGGCGGTTCAAAGGAACAGCCAATATGGGACAACAACACTAAAGATAATACATCAGTTCAGCATTTTTATGATAAACTGCTAACGCTCAAAGATTTGATGCACACCTCTAGTGCAAAAGAAATTGCTGAAGAACGACACAACTTTATGGAAAATTATTTGAATCAATTTTTTCAGGAATGGTAATTTGATCGAGAAGTATTAATAGTCGAGCAGAACAATTCTACTCGACTTTTAATATGTTATTCACTTACTGTTTCTTTTTTTACCCTGCCACTGTCCAAAAGCCAATTATGCTGAAATATTTCTGTCACAGCTAGTAGAGCACCGGTCAAAACAGCTCCCAAAAAAGTTACTTCCGTATCTGCAAATAACATCGCTCCAAAGTAGACTATTAATGTTGAAGCAACAAAATCCATGAAAGTACTTAACCAATTTGTTTCTTCACGTAACATAATTCTCTCCATAAAATATCCTACAAAAGCTAACACAACCCCTAGTATAATTGGCTGATACCAGTACCCAAAGTCTACATTTGGAAAGATCCATGCAGCTAAAAACAAACCAATTGGACATACAAGTAGCTTTACAACTAATCCTGTCATAATAACCCACCTTTACGGCTTAATACAGATAGTATTAATAATAAAGGCAGAATCTATTCAGTTGTGGCGAATCTAAGTAATTACTTTACTCTCCTTGCACCTAAATATCTTTGATCCCAATACGAAGTACTTAACTTACTTATCTCTACTCCACGTGATTCGCCAGCATGAATAAATTTTCCATCACCAATATATATTCCCATGTGCGATGGTCCTGGTTTATACGTCTCAAAAAAGACCAGATCTCCAACAGAGGGACTATTAACATGTTGGGTGAAATTCCATGCATCACTTACAGTTCGTGGCATGACAATGTTTTGCGTTTTAAATATATATTGAATAAACCCACTGCAATCAAAACCTCCAGGTGACTCACCACCCCAAACATATGGGGTGCCAATTTGCGCATATGCCGCATCAATTGCTCCTGAAAAATTTGTGCTTGTAACTTCGACCTTTTTTGCCTCTTGTGTTTTCTCTTTTACTTCCTGTTTAGCCTTTTGTTCAATGTTCTGTTCATTATTTCCGTCTTTTTTATACAAGGCTGTTAGCGACGATTCTGTTACTTGTTCTGTTTCATCAATCAGTTCTAATCCGTGTTCTTCTTCAGCAATTTCTAATGCTTTTTTAGTAAGTGGACCATAAATTCCATCTATCTCTCCCTCATAATAACCAAAGTATTGTAAAGCATGTTGGGCAATCTTTACATCGTCACTTTGCATCCCAGGATAGATGGATTCAGACATTTTGTTAATTTGTTCCATATACTTTTGCTTTTCTTTATTAATAATAGTGGTTAAGGTTTTTATATCTGCTTGGCCGTTAATTGTTATGTTATTGTCTTCCTGAAACTTTTTTAAAGCATGTTCGGTTAAAACTGTAAAGTCACCGTTAATTTCATCATCATAGTAGGATAATTTGTTTAATTTATGTTGTAGAACACGAACTGACTCTCCGTGCTCTCCATATTGTAAATGCTCCGCTTCAAGTAACTGCTTATTTTGAAGGACAGGATATGCATCAACATAGAAAGCAAACGGCTGACTTAACACGTAGCTATATAGAACAGATTGTTTAACTACATGTTCTACAGTACCATTCAGCATACAAATATCCCCTTTCTTGGCTGCTAAGTAAGTATAAATACCTGCTTACTGCATACGTGAAACTAATACTTTCCCATTAAAGATTGGTGATAAGCCAAGTTTTCTAATGTGGCTCTTCTTAACAGATTTATGTCGATTTAATGTTGAATATGCCCCAGCCAGTTTACGTTTGTGTTACAATAAATTAAATTATAATGATGTAGAATCATAATTATATTATGATTGATATATGGAGGGGTATAAATGCTGAAAGGTGAACAAGCATATTTGGATTTGTGTAAACACGTACTTGAAAATGGTACTAAAAAGGAAGATCGGACAAACACCGGTACATATTCAATTTTCGGTCATCAAATGCGTTTTGATTTAAGTGAAGGATTCCCACTCCTTACAACTAAAAAAGTTCCATTTCGTTTAATTTCCAGTGAATTGTTGTGGTTTATTAAAGGAGATACGAACATTCGTTATTTACTCAAAAACAATAATAACATCTGGAATGAATGGGCTTTTAAAAAGTGGATAGAGAGCAGTGATTACGACGGACCTGATATGACTGACTTTGGAAATCGCAGTCAGCAGGATGCTCAATTTAATCTTATTTATCAAGAACAAATGAAGAACTTTAAAGAAAAGGTACTTTATAATGATGACTTTGCAAATAAATTTGGTGATTTAGGTTCGGTTTATGGGAAACAATGGCGTGATTGGAAAACATCCCAAAACGATACAATAGATCAGTTAAAGGAAGTTATTGAATCCATTCGCAACAAACCGGATTCAAGAAGACACATCATTTCGGCTTGGAATCCTGAAGATGTTCCGAATATGGCATTGCCGCCATGTCACACACTATTTCAATTTTATGTAGCTGATGGTAAGCTTTCGTGTCAGCTTTATCAGCGTAGCGCAGATATATTTTTGGGTGTACCATTCAACATAGCAAGTTATGCGTTATTAACCTACTTAATTGCCCACGAATGCAACCTTGAAGTAGGTGAGTTTATCCATACACTAGGTGATGCACATATTTATACAAACCATGTTGAACAAATAAAAACGCAGCTTGGCCGTGATTTAAGAACATTACCAAAACTTAAGATAAATCAGGAGAAAAATTCGATTTTCGATTTTGAATTATCCGATTTTGAATTAACTGATTATAATCCACATCCTGCAATTAAAGCACCTATCGCAGTCTAAATTTTAAAGGGGGCAAATAGTACATGATATCATTACTTGTAGCTATGGATAGCAACCAAACGATCGGAGCAGAGAACGGTTTACCATGGCGATTGCCAAATGATTTGAAGTTTTTTAAGGAAAAATCCACTGGAAATACAATCATTATGGGACGAAAAACATATGAATCGATGGGAAGACCATTACCAAACCGCAAAAATGTGGTGATTACGCGACAGCAAATTGATTTTCCTGATGAAGTTGATGTAATTGATAATATAGAGGTGATACGGGAATGGAATAAAGAGAACCCAGAGCAAGAATTTTTCGTGATTGGGGGAGGCATTATTTTTGACCAGATAATGCCATATGCAGACAGGATGTATATTACCTGGATTGAAGAGACGTTCAAAGGGGATACATATTTCCCAGAATTCTCACAGGAAGATTGGAATTTAACATCTGAAGTAAAAGGAGAGAAGAACGAGAAAAACCCTTATGATTATTATTTTCTGCAATATGATCGTAAACGATAGGTAGTGTTTATTATGAATATTTCTGGAGTTGTACTTTCAGGTGGAAAATCGTCCCGAATGGGAACAAATAAATCTCTCTTAACATTGGAAGGGAAACCAGTCATTGAACATATTACAAATGAACTTCAATTAGTAAGTCACACTGTTTCAGTAATCTCTAACACTCCGTCATCTTTTGATTTTCTAAATCTTGATTTGTATAAGGACAGATATCTAAATCTAGGTCCGCTTGCCGGTCTGGAGTCAGCTATTTATCATATCGATGCTGATGTATATATCTGTGCAGCTTGCGATATGCCATTTATTCATAAGGATGTGTACGATTATTTGTTACACTCATTAGGTGATTTTGATGCTGTGATTCCAATTTATAATGAAAAAATGCATCCATTGTCAGGAATTTATACCAGTAACGTCTTACCTGAGATACAGCAGCTATTAGCGAATGACCAGCTAAAAGTTAGGGAATTATTTGACCATATAAATGTCAAATATGTCCGAGATTTCGGGGGTATTCCAGAATACATATTGACTAGGCATTTTTTTAATATGAACTATCCAAATCAATATGAAGAGGCAAAACGAGAATCTCTTTAACGAATGCAAGTTTTTCTAAAGTTGTTAAACAAGAGAAATTCATGTTAAACTATATACGTTTACATAAACTATGTCTATTATGTGTATTTTTCTTTTTTGGATATACGGCATTGTCCAAATATATTATAATATAATCAATCATACAAAGAAGGTGTTACGATGTTATCAAGTATAGGATTCCCAGGTCTTATTCTTATTCTGATTATTGCTTTGGTTATTTTTGGGCCGAAGAAATTACCCGAAATTGGTAAGGCAGCAGGTAATACACTGCGTGAATTTAAGAATTCAGCACGTGATTTAACAAGTGATGTTTCGGATGAGGTAAAAGAAACAAAAAGTATCGTTAAAGGTGAAGAAAGCAAATAATCTTGCGGAGTGATTATGAATGATTGGAAATATTGGCATTCCTGGATTAATTTTAATTCTTGTGATTGCTTTAATCGTTTTCGGGCCGTCAAAACTACCTGAAATCGGCAAAGCTGTTGGAAGTTCTTTAAAGGAATTCAAAAATGCAACAAAAGATATTGTCTCAGATGATGATTCCAGTAAAAGTGATAAATCATCAAAAAAATAATTGGCTTATTGAAGGTGTAGGGGAAAGTACCTTACATCTTCTTTTGCGCTTGAGTGCTGGGGAGTGAAGTAATGTCTGAAGAACAACAATTTGAGAATGAAAAAGAAATGAACCTTGTAGGACATTTATCAGAATTAAGAAATAGGCTTATTGTTACAGCAGTTTTTTTCATTATTTTATTTGTTATCGGATTTATATATGTTGAGGATATGTATGATTTCTTTACAAAAAGCCTGGATTTCACCTTAAACATTACAGGAATGACCGATATTGTTTCGGTTTATATTACATTGGCAGGTTTGGTGGCTATCATTGGTACATTACCCTTGCTTTGTTTACAAATTTGGCTGTTTATCAGACCAGGTTTAACTAAAGCTGAGCAAAGAGCATCATTATTATACATACCAGCTATTTTCTTATTGTTTACAGGCGGTTTATCTTTTGGGTATGTTATTTTCGTGAATTTAATTGTACCTTTTTTATTATCTCTAAATAATGGTATGTTTAATGAAATATTTACTTACGATAGATATTTCAAACTTTTATTTCGTATAGTCATACCTTTTGCACTTTTATTTGAAATACCGATTGTATCAATGTTCCTTACAAGTTTGGGAATTCTAACGCCAGAATTTATGCGTAAAACTAGAAAATATGCCTATCTTATCCTTGTTATAGTGGGAGCAATCATTACCCCGCCAGACTTTGTATTGCAAATCGTAGTGGCGATACCTTTAATCGTTTTATATGAGATCAGTATTTATCTGTCTGGAATTGTTTATCGAAAAAAAATTAAAAAGCATCAAGAGTTTATGGAGAATAATGAGGTGTAAACTATGCGATCATTCTATCATTATATGATGACACATCGGGGAAAGAAAAAAGCCGACGATGAGAGTCGACTTGCTGATTGGATCTTTTACGATCATGATTTCCCGAAGCATTCAACAGATTATGATGAGATTAGCAATTATTTAGAATGGAACAGCCCATTTGCCAACGCTCTATCTGTGTTTGATCAACTATGGGATATTTATACAACAAAAAACATTGATTAGGCTGAGGTATAAAACTTCTGCTTTAAAGACGAGTAATAACAGGATAGGATGTTTAGAACGTTTATTTTCGTGGTTTATATAAACTGCGAAGTACTTTTTAAAGAATTTGAGTTCTATTATGCCGCTCCGGAAATACACTTCGCGTAATACTTTCGTAACTGCAAAATAAATCCGAACTAATTCGAATTCTAGTTTAAGAATTTTGGAACCTAGTTCGGATTTTACGTTGACTAAACACTTTTGTCTAAGCCACTTATCTAATCGTAATGGATAATATATCATTAAATGGTATCGTTATCTGAGTAGAATCAGTTAATTGCAAGATGACATTATTCGTTTGACTATCTAATTTAAAGATTACTCCAATATGGTCGAAGACTGTGCCATCTGAATATATGGATACTGAAACCGTTGACCCGCGTTCAAAAGCTTCCAATATTTGAGTGTTAAGCATCTCTATTTCTTGTGAATCCAGCACAGGCTTTGTCATTCGGTAATCATCCTGCCACATATCCTGAAGAAGTTTAACGTGTTCTGGAAGCATCAGGGAAACCCACTTAATCGTACCTCGATCTTTTGACATTACAATCACCTCACATTTATTATATGCAAACACATGTTCTTATTCAACTAAAAGTATCTAATTAGTGATAAACTGACCATATGAGGGGGAAAGGAATATGAAAATACTACATACAGCGGATTGGCATCTGGGGAAAATTGTAAATAGCGTTCACATGACAGAGGAACAGGATTATGTACTCCAGCAATTAGTCGATATTATCAATACAGAAAAGCCGGATGTCATAATAATTGCCGGTGATCTGTATGATCGTGCAGTACCACCGAAAGAAGCAGTTGAACTATTAAATAGAACTTTAACCAAAATTATTCAGGATTTTAAAATACCTATACTTGCAATAGCGGGAAATCATGATAGTCCAGATCGTCTTGAATTCGGAAATCAGCTATTCCGTTCACAGCAACTGTATATTGAATCAAAGTTAACAACTGCGTTAGAACCAATTGTTATTCAGGATAAATCAGGTCCAGTAAATTTTCATTTAATCCCATATTTAGAGCCTGCAGAAGTTCGGGCCTTTTTTGACGATGAGGCCATCTATTCTCACCAATCAGCAATGGAAGCAATTGTAAGTAAAATCGAACAAGAAAATGACATGAATGAGAGACACGTCTTTATTGGACACGCATTTTTAGCTGGGGGAATGGAGTCAGATTCGGAAGAACGATTGTCAATGGTTGGTGGAAGCCCTTATATTGACACAACGTTATTCCAAAATTTTTCATATGTAGCTTTAGGACACTTACATCAGGCACAACGTGTAATGAATGATACAATCAGATATAGTGGGTCTATTCTAAAGTATTCATTTTCTGAAGCTAAACACAAAAAGTCTGTAACAA
This sequence comes from Virgibacillus sp. JSM 102003, assembly GCF_041949995.1. Classification (NCBI taxonomy): domain Bacteria; kingdom Bacillati; phylum Bacillota; class Bacilli; order Caryophanales; family Bacillaceae; genus Virgibacillus; species Virgibacillus sp. JSM 102003. The sequence continues at coordinate 62,985 of NZ_JBHFQH010000013.1, read as the reverse complement.
TGGTCGATCTTGATAATCATGGAGAAATTAAATTATCACTTATACCACTTGTCCCTAAGCATGATATGAATGTAATTGAAGGATACTTTGAGCAATTGATTAATAATCCGATCGAAAAAAGTAATGATTACTTACATATACGTTTACTGGATGAGGGGCAGATTATTGATCCAATGAATAAGTTGCGAAAAGTATATCCAAATATATTGCGTCTTGAACGTGTCATGCGAACATCCGAAAATGGCTTACTTGATTTAAAGCAAATTCGAAAAAAACAAACACAATCACATACAGAGCTGTTTGCCTCGTTTTATGAAGAGATTAAAGGAGAAGCAATATCTGAATTGAGCAAACAGCAAGTAGAAAAAATTGTAACATCATTACTGGAAAAAGAAAGAAGGGAATAATGTGCGCGCGATATCACTTAGTCTTACCGCTTTTGGACCATATTGGAATAAACAGGTAATCAATTTTAATGAGCTGGGCGGAGAATCAGTATTTTTAATAACTGGCCCAACAGGAGCAGGTAAAACAACTATATTTGATGCGATTTGTTTTGCGCTTTACGGTCGTGCGAGTGGATCTGACCGTGATCAGGACACCCTCAGAAGCCACTTTGCAAGTATTGACGAACCAACAGAAGTAAGATTTCGATTCATTTTAAATCAAAAGGAATACGAGGTAATCCGAAACCCGAAACAATTAAAGAGAAAGGAACGTGGCGAAGGATATACTGATGAACCTGCAAAAGCGGTTCTATACGAAATTATTAATGATGAAAGGCGTTTGATTAGCTCACGGGTTAAAGAAGTAAGTGAATCATTGGAGGAAAAGCTTGGCTTTGATTACGAACAGTTCCGTAAAATGATTCTAATACCACAAGGAGAATTTCGAAAACTGATATCAGAAAATAGTAAAGAACGTGAAGCTATATTACAGAAAATCTTTCAGACCTATTTTTATGAACAGATCACCGAACAGCTAAGAGAACAATCAAAAGACTTAAAAGATAAAATTAATAACCTGGATCAATTGATTCAACAAGAATTAGCAAAAATTGAATGGACTGCAATTGAGCTTAATGAAACGGATAATATTGATCAGGTGATGCAAAAACTGACGCAGGAAATAGCATCTCTTAAAGACCAGCAAGCTGAAAGTGAAAAGTTAAAGGATATCAGGACACAAGAATTAAAGGAAGCTCAGAATAATCTGCATAAAGGAAAACTACTTGAAGATAAGTACCGTGAATTAGAATTCCTTAAAAAGGAAAAGGATGATCTGAATCAGCGAGCAGGTGAAATAGAACAAAAGAAACACAAATTAAAGCAAGCAATAAATGCACAAAAAATCCAGCCTTTTGAAGAACAAAGCATTGCACGTAAAAAGGAATGGCAGGAACAGCAAAATCAATTGACCAAACAGCACGAAAAAGTACTAAAAATAAAAAAAGAGTATGACACTATTGCTGCTCAATATAATGAAGAAGCAGAAAAGGAAGGTGATCGTGAACAACTTAAAGAAACAATTAAAAAAGCCAATGAACAGATGAATCAAATAAAAATCTATCAGGAAGAGGAAACTAATGCAGTAAATTTAAGAAAATCAACTGATAATCATAAAGAAGAACTCGGTAAGCTGAAGGAAAAACTAACCACAAGGGATAACAGGATAGAACAAATTGAAAATAAACTAAATGATGAGCAAGAAGTAACAAAAGCATACTATTCGAAAAGAACCGAAGTGGAAAAAGCACATCAAGTGGTGGATAAAATTACTGAACTGGAAAAAGAAAATAAGTATCTGCAGAAATTACGAGCGAATTATAAATCAGTTCATTCCAAGTATAATGACATGCAGAAAGAAATTGAACAATTACGGATAAACTATAACGAATTGGAAGCCAAGCAAAGGGAACATTATGCTGCGTTAATGGCCCAGCAATTGCAAGACAATTCACCATGTCCAGTATGCGGTTCATTTGATCACCCTCACAAGGCAAAAGCGCATGAAGAACTAGTGTTTATGGATGAACTTGATCAACTTCAGGAAAAGCTCCAGCAAAAAGAAAAAGAGTTCGCTGCATACCAAACAACATACACGGATTCTAAATCTAAAGGTCAAAGCCAAAGGGCAACCGTAAATAAACTTTTTGAAGAACTTAATGAAGAATTACAAAGCGCAGAGCAGAATGAAATCGATAAAAAGTTAAGTATATGGAAAGAAAAAATTAAAGCGTTAACCCTGGAACAAAATCAAATACAAAAAAATATGGAAGAACAAAAGCAGTTAAAAACGGAAAGAACGCTGTTAAAACAAGAATACAAAGAATTTAAACAAACGTTTGATCAATTAACTGAAAATTTTCAAAAAAACAGTGCATCATTAGCCAAATGCGAAGCTCGTTTAGATGAAATAGCAAAGCATTTGCCACAAGACATTGATGATTTTGACAGCTTCCAGAGGAAGGTTTCACACGATAAAGAAACTTATCAGGCATGGTTAACCAAATGGGAAACAACGAAGAATGAATTCCAGAAATCACAAGAATTATTACAGAAGGAAAAAACAATTCTTGAACAGCAAAAAGAATTCGAGAAAAATACGAAAAATAATTATGATATCCAATATAATCTTTTTGCAGAATCTGTTGAAGAGAACGGATTTAAAACAATTGAGGAATTTGAAGAAAGTAAGTTACCCTCTGATTATATGACACAAATCGAGCAGGACATTAAAGCACATGAGAATAAAACGGAACAAATTAACTATCGGTTAAAAGAATTAGAGGATCAAACTAAAGAAACAACTCGACCTGATCTGAACATGTTCGAAGAGATAGCAGATAGAAAGCAAACAGAGCTGCAGACGATTCATGATAACCTACACACACTGGGTACAAGAATAAAATATAATCATCAGATAAAAACAGCTATAAATGAAAAAATAAACATTCAGAAACAGCTATCCAAAGAATATTATGAGATTGGAGAACTAGCTGAGTTAGCACATGGTAATAACCAGTTAAGACTTTCTTTTGAACGCTATGTGCTAGCATCCTTCTTAGACGAGATTTTACTTCAATCAAACATAAGACTGGATAAAATGACAGAGCATCGCTATCAGCTTATTCGAAGTGGACAAGTTGCTAAACGCGGAGCACAAAGTGGGTTAGACTTAGAAGTACTTGATCATCATACAGGGCGGCAGCGCTCTGTAAGAACATTGTCTGGAGGTGAAGGTTTCAAGGCAGCACTGTGTTTAGCACTTGGACTTGCTGATGTTGTCCAGTCTCACGCAGGTGGGGTGCAACTTGATACGTTATTTATCGATGAAGGATTTGGAACGTTAGACGATGTTTCTTTACAGCAGGCTATAGACTGTCTAAAAGATTTACAGGACAGCAATCGATTGCTGGGGATTATCTCACACGTACCTCACTTGAAAAGTGAAATTCATGCAAAACTTCAAATATCTCCATCAAACCAAGGTTCTGAATTGGAATTTTCATTTGGATAGATGAAATAGATACAGACGGCATCCGCATTTATTCGTCAAAAACCGCAATATTTATGTAACTTTATGTAGTAACATGCGGTTGCCCAGGAAATAATAAGGGGAAATGGTTGATATTTCATGAAATTGTCAATAGTAGGATGCCTTTATTACTTTCTTATCGCTTATACTTATAATATAAGAATAAGAAAGAAGGGGATAATATGTTTACGGCAATTGTATTTGGTATTATTCTAACAGGAACAATTGGATTTATTATTGCAGCCGAAGTAGCAGAGTAACCAGATTTCCAAGCCCTTACCAATTTTGGTTAGGGCTTTTTTAGATAAATAATGATGACTGCCTACACCCTTTAGAAATTATTACGTACAATAATCTAGAAAATTGTTTTGAAGGGGAGAATAACATGGTATGGCCTATACAACCGCAACAGCCTAGTAATCATATCTTGCAAAGTCGCGCGGGGTTCCAGGGTGGCCCGCAACAATCACAGATGCACCAATTGATGCATCGGTTCTTACCACCACAATATGCTCAAAATTTGTTGTCCCCAGACCGCATTGGCAGTATTACACAAAAATTAAACAATATACAGCAAGTTTTAAAGATTGTTCAATCTACAGCTCCGATCGTACAACAATATGCTCCAATAGCTAAGAATCTTCCAATGATGCTCAAGTTAATGAAAGCACTAAACGAGGATGATGATACGAAAAGTCAGATTGAAAGTGAAGAAGAAACCAGGAGCATAGAATCTAATAATAAACACCATGAACAGGTGAAAAATAATGAAAATACCTCCAGAAGAAATACTGGTCAATCCACACCAAAGTTATATATTTAACTATTCAAGGCAGACAACTTGATTTTTATTGTTAAAAACGAAAAAATAGGGTTAAGATAACTTTGTACGAAATGGAGGTATAATAATGACTAATCATAGTGAATTAGCAACTTTTGCTGGAGGATGCTTTTGGTGTATGGTAGAACCATTTGATGAGCGCCCGGGTATCATCAATATCGTGTCGGGTTATACAGGAGGATATACTGAGAACCCCACATATGAACAAGTATGCTCAGACACAACAGGACATGTGGAAGCAGTCCAAATAACATTTAATCCAGAAATAATGTCATACAAAGAACTTGTTACTATTTTCTGGCAGCAGATAGATCCAACTGATGCAGGTGGCCAGTTTAATGATAGAGGGGAATCTTATCAGACAGCTATTTTTTATCATAATGATAAGCAAAAGCAAATTGCAGAACAATCAAAACAAAAACTGGATCAAAGTGGAAAGTTTTCAAAACCAGTAATCACCCCTATCATACCTGCAAAAACTTTTTATGAGGCAGAAGATGAACACCAGAATTATTATAAGAAACAATCATTTCATTATAAATTATATAAAAAAGGTTCCGGAAGGGAAGATTTCATTAAGAGAAATTGGCAGCAAACTCCTGATAAAGACAAACTAAAAGAACAATTAACTCCTATTCAATATAGTGTTACTCAGGAAAATGCTACCGAGCGACCATTTGATAATGAGTATTGGGATAATGAAGAAGAGGGTATTTATGTGGACATTGTATCAGGTGAAGTATTATTTTCTTCACATGACAAATTTGACGCGGCCTGCGGGTGGCCAAGCTTCACCAAACCGGTTGATCCGCATCAGTTAAATGAAGAAACAGATACTTCACATGGAATGATTCGGACCGAAGTTAGAAGTAAAAATGCTGATTCACATCTGGGGCATCTGTTTGATGATGGTCCAAAAGATAAAGGTGGTATGCGCTATTGCATGAATTCGGCAGCTATGCGGTTTATTCCAAAAGAAGAAATGGATGAAAAAGGCTACAGTAATTATCTGTATCTATTTAAATAAGTCAACGGTAATTTGATTATGTAAACTAACTGGATAAGGAGAAATAACTATGATTCACTTAAATTGGGAAGAACGCGATACAGAGAAAACAATTGAATGCGTGCACGCAGATGCCCAAAAATTTATTGTTAATAATAAATTAACTCCCGGGAAACAGTATGAGGTAAAGAATGAAACAGAAGCGTTTTATTTTATTATGGATAACAGCAATCGTATCGGCGGATTTTATAAAAACTACTTTAAAGAACTAAAATAACAGGTTTCGACCTGTTATTTTTATATTATATTTTCTATTTTAATCTATTAATGCTATAATTGATGTACTATTTAGAAATATTTTGAACTTGCATTAATTCTTGCAAAGAAGGGGTTGAGTTATTTGAGAAATTTATATTTAATTCGTCATTGTGCGGCCGATGGGCAACACTCAGATTCACCACTAACAAATGAAGGCATACGACAGGCGCATTTGCTTTCAGCTTTTTTTACAGAACAGAATATAAATATAGACAAAATCATCTCAAGCCCTTACTTAAGAGCAGTTGAAAGCATTAAACCTTATGCTGAACAAAATAATATAGAGGTTAAGGTGGATGGTCGTTTAAAAGAACGGATATTAAGCGAGGACCCGATAGATGACTGGATTGATGTATTAGAACAGTCATTTACTGATTTAGACTTCAGTTTGCCAGGTGGTGAATCAAGTAATGATGCTGTGAAACGAGTGACATCAGTAATTGAAAATATCCATTCAGAAGACAATGCAACAAACGTAATTCTTGTAAGCCACGGAAATCTGATAGCTTTGTTATTAAATCAATATGAACCCAATTTTGGCTTTGAGGCGTGGAAAAACCTTCGAAATCCAGATGTTTATCTAATTAAAATTGATGACAATAACCATTCAATAGAATGCTTGTGGGATGGTTAGACTCTAGGCTATAAATATAAATTCGCTAACAGAATACCCAGACTTTCCTGGTATATTTCCTCAAACAGAGCGAACGGTAACGGGTTAACTCCGCTTCCTAATTCTATTGTAAATCCTGGACGTCTAAAGTCCTGAATAAACCAATCTTTATAACCTGCATAGTTATCTATATATCGTACTGGCTGATAACCGCTGACTCGAGCGTACTCATTAACGATGTCCTCAGAAACAGCTGGTTCAAGCCCTTCGAATCCCCAATAAATCACTTCCCCTTGCGTATGAAAAGCATTAAGACGTAAAAAATTTCTTTCCCTTACTAGATTGGCCATTGCAATAGCCTCTGGATCTGAAAGTGGGTAAGGTCCTGGATAATCACGCGGTTGTGGTGAAACTGGCTTACGTTCTGCTTCTAGTTCCCACAGAGCTGAATATTGATTATTCAAATCAACCCCCGATATATTTGCCTTCCAATTTGAAAAATCCTCATTCTGTTTGTTAATGTCCAATACCTCCTGCTGATGCTCACCTGCAGCAGACGATCCGTTCAATACAAGGTTAACACCATCTGGGTTCACCATTGGAACAATTGACAGTAATGAATCATTGTATAATGGAAGCATATTAATCCCACGGATAGGTCTTTCATTTGTCAGGGACAGAACATATTCATTTACAAAACGCATAATTGTAGAAGTTGTTATCCATTCATTAGCGTGAAAAGATCCATTTATATGAACTTGTTTACCACCATTTCCTATTTGCAGCTCCACTAAAACTTTACCCATCACGGAGTTTCCAATATTTTGTCTCGAAATAAAAGGATAAATTGTCAGTAAATTATTAATATCACCTATCATTTTGTCGAACGTATAATTATCGAAATCAGATATAATCAAACTGTTAACTCGCTGTGGAATTACAATAGTTTGACCAATTTGAAGATTGGCTGGATCGATTGACTGATTCATTAAGAATAGCAAATCTATCGGAATATTATTTTCCATTGCAATTTTCCATATCAAATCATTTTTCTTTATTTGATGCTTGATTGGTGTGTATCCTGGCATTTTAATACTTTGTCCCACCAATAATTGATTTGCATTGACCTGTGGATTCGATTGTTTAATTAATATGAGTGGAATATCGAATAATTGGCTATAATACCATAACGAATCATTTGGTCGGATGAATACTTCCATATACATTCGCTCCTCGATTTATTGAATAATAAATAATATGTATAAAAGCCTAACTATGTGTTTAATTAGCTTGAAAGAATAGATAAGTTTCTGTAATATTATTGTATGAATAAATATTTTTGCCTTTAATTTAAGGAGGAGTTTTACTTGGCATTTATTATTACATCACCTTGTAAGGATGAAAAATCAGGCGAATGTGTCGAAGTTTGCCCTGTTGATTGTATAGAAGAAGGAAAAGATATGTTCTTCATCGACCCGGATATATGTATTGATTGTGGAGCTTGTGAAGCGGTTTGTCCGGTTGAAGCTATATATATGGAAGATGAAGTTCCAGAAGAGGAAAATGAATACATCGCTTTAAATCGTAAATTCTTTGAAGATCAACAATAAATTATTAGCCGCTACTCATAAGAGAGCGGCTTTATTTTATAATGAAGCTTTTATAATCCTTATTATCCTTTAATGTTTCTACATTCATATCATCAATACGAATGAATTGATTATTACTATCTTCCAACGCTTTCAAGAATGTATCTACACTACTCTTATTACCCTCAACCTCCAATTCAACAGTACCATCAGGCTGATTTTGAACCCATCCAGTTAAATTATATTTTATCGCTATTTGCTGTGTAGTATATCTGAAACCAACTCCCTGAACTCGTCCACTCACAGTCACATGTACAAGCATTATAGTCCCTCCTTTACATTAAATTCCCTTTTTGCATATTTTTTACATAACTGTAACAACATAATGGAATATATTCATTCGCAACTATCTATTCACAACTTATTACTAACAACTAGACGAATTTTGGAAAAATTGATTCATCGCCATACCCTAATGGTGGAATTCTTAGTTGCGCTCATGCAGTCAGAAAGTATTATATTATTATTATCTGCAAAAACAATATTTATGTGACAATTATCACATAAATCCAAATTTTCGACACAATTTATTGTCCAGCTAATTGATACATGATATGCTGATTTTAATAGATGGAATAAGTTTCTATCTGAAATTATAAACGATAAAATAATAAATTTCACGCAAAGAGGTGATTATTTTATGTCTGGTCCAGCATTAAAACATGTCGATAGTCATAAAGCCATTCATGAAGCAGCATTAAACGAAGCAATTGAAATGACGAATTTCCTTGATAAGCTGGTTAACGATAATCATACAAAAAAGGCGTTGGAACTTGCTTATGTGATTGTCGAACAATGGGAAACAAGAACACTTCGACATGCTGAAGCTGAAGAAGAAGGATTGTATAAGGAATTAGTAGAAGAGAAGCCTGAACTAAATGAGGATATTGTTGCATTAACCAGGGATCATAATTTGTTAAGGATCATAATCAATGATATTAAGTCCATCCTCAAAAATGATGGAATAAACGATGAGGTGGTCCAAAAATTTCAATCATTAATTATCGTTGATGAACTTCATAACCAAAAGGAAATGGAAGTACTTCCAGAACATTAATCATAGATCATATAAAATCTTTAGAGGTGAGTTGATATGGAATCAGAACAGATCCAGAACGAACACGAACAATTCTTAAGAGTTGCTTTACCGGATGTATACAGTTTTTTAATGGAAGAAGTGGAAAAGCATTATAATATACACCCTTATGATATCCAGGCACACGTCATCAAAGATACAGAACAATACCAACTCATTTTTTATTATGGAGAAGGCTTCGCTCACCAAAAATCGAAATCTTTTTCACATGATGCTGTTGAAAAAATGGATGAAGAAATAACAGACTTTTCAAAAGAACTTGGAGAAGCCTGCAAAGAAGTTATGATAGCAGATTATTTTAAAATGATGAAGATGTAATAACTTCAGCGAGAAAAGGGGAATTTAGATGTTGTTTGAAGACGGTGCTAGTTATGTTCAGGATCGAGAAGACTTAATTGCAATACTTAAGATGCGATTTGGCGAAATACCACCAAAAGTTATCGAAGAGATTTATGCAATTGAGAAATATGACACCTTAGAACGTTTAATAGTTGTTTCCTCAAATGTTCCAAGTTTAAAAATCTTCCTTGAAGAATTAAAAGAAGGTGCAGGCAGTTTTAAAATTCTTGGTGAACGATTTAACCCTATCCAATCATTAAATGAAGAAGGTGAAAATAAATGAGGAGAAGTAATAAACTATTTGAAACACTCAAACATATTCGTCACGGTGAACGGATTAATGAGGGCTTTACAGAAGAAAGTCCCCGTCCGCGTGATTCAGAAGATATATATCGGAGACGCTGGCAGCATGACAAAATAGTTCGATCAACCCATGGGGTAAACTGTACCGGTTCATGTAGCTGGAAAATTTATGTTAAAGATGGAATTATCACTTCCGAAACCCAGCAGACGGACTACCCAAGCACCGGAGATGATTTTCCAGAGTATGAACCTAGAGGCTGTCCAAGAGGTGCAAGTTTTTCCTGGTATACATACAGCCCTATTCGCGTTAAATATCCATACATCCGCAGTGACTTGTATGAATTGTGGAAACAAGAACGAGAACAAGCAGGTGATCCTGTAAAGGCTTGGGAGAATATTACAGAAAATCCTGATAAGCGTTCCAAGTATGTCAGTGCTCGAGGTAAGGGTGGTTTTGTTCGAGCATCATGGAGAGATATGTGCGAAATCATTGCCAGTTCAAGCATCCATACAATTAAAAAGTATGGTCCTGATCGTATCGCAGGCTTCAGCCCTATTCCAGCTATGTCTATGATCAGTTATTCTGCTGGAACACGTTTCTTATCATTAATCGGGGGTACCATTTTAAGTTTTTACGATTGGTATGCTGATTTACCACCAGCATCACCTCAAGTGTGGGGGGAACAGACTGACGTACCCGAAAGTGCTGACTGGTATAATTCAAAGTATTTCATTATTTGGGGTACCAATTTACCACAAACCCGTACACCTGATGCTCACTTTATGGTGGAAGCAAGATATAACGGCACTAAAGTTGTTGGTGTAAGTCCTGATTATGCTGAATATGAAAAGTTTGCTGACATTTGGCTCCCCGCTCGGGCAGGAACCGATGGTGCTTTAGCAATGGCAATGACACATGTTATCTTAAAGGAATTCTATGTTAACAAAGAAACACCATACTTTACTTCGTATGCAAAGAAATTTACCGACTTGCCATTTTTAGTAACTTTGAGTGAAGAGAATGGATCATACCGCAGTAACCGTTTTCTTCGCGCATCAGACCTAGATGATCAGCAAAAGTTAAGTGAGTGGAAAACAACCGTTTGGGATGAAGTAACAGGTAATTTGGAAACACCAAATGGTAGCATGGGATTTCGTTGGGATGACGACAATAAATGGAACCTGGAACTGGAAAAAGAAGACGGAAGTTCTATTAATCCATTATTAAGCTTCATTGATAATCCGGATGAAACTCCGTTAGTACAGTTTCCTTATTTTGCAGAAAAAAACGGAAATATTGTAGAACGAGGTGTGCCAGTTAAACATATTCAAAATAACAAAGGTGAAACACTTAAAGTAACCACTGTTTATGATCTGATGATGGCTCATACAGGGGTTAGCCGTAATCTTCCGGGTGATTATCCGGCTGATTATGACGATCCAAAACCTTATACTCCTGCATGGCAGGAAAGCATCACTGGAGTTAACAAAACACATGTTATTAAAGTAGCAAAGGAATTTGCAGATAACGCTGAACGCACAAAGGGAAAATCTATGATTGCAATGGGCGGCGGAACAAATCACTGGTACCATAGTGATCAAATATACAGAAGCATCCTTAATCTTGTGCTGCTAACAGGTTCACAGGGCGTAAACGGCGGAGGCTGGGCACATTATGTTGGCCAGGAAAAAGTACGACCTCAAGAAGGGTGGCAGCAAGTTGCTTTTGCAAATGATTGGGAAAAAGCACCACGACTGCAGAACGGAACATCTTATTTTTATTTTCATACAGATCAATTCAGATATGAAACTGTTCCGGTTGAGGAAGAAGAAACCGACTGGGGTAACAAATATGATTCAATCCACCCTGCGGACATAAACGCTCTGTCAGCCAGACTAGGCTGGTTACCGTCATATCCGCAATTTACAAAGAATTCAATTGATATTGTTAAGGAAAGCCGGGAAAGAGGAGCACAGTCTGAACAAGAGATAATTGACGATGTTGTAAGTCAACTGAAGGATGACAAGCTTGAGTGGGCAATTGAAAACCCGGATGATCCGAGAAACTTCCCCAGAGTATTCTTTAATTGGCGATCAAACCTGCTGGGCGATAGTGGAAAAGGTCACGAATTCTTTGTGAAGCACTTAGTAGGGGGAGATAATCAGGTACTTGCAGAACCTGAAAATTCATGGCAGCCTTCAGCTGTTAAAACCGAGGGTGAAGCACCTACAGGTAAAGCTGATCTATTAGTCAGTGTCGATTTCCGTATGACAAGTCCAGGTCTCTTTTCAGATATTGTGTTACCGGCTGCAACCTGGTATGAGAAATTTGATATTAGCAGTACCGACATGCATCCGTTTGTACACCCTTTTAATGCGGCTATTTCACCGCCTTGGGAAGCTAAGAGTGATTGGAATACATTCCGGGAAATCAGTAAAGTATTCTCAGAACTTGCAGAAAAACACCTTCCAGCTACTGAGGAACTGCATACTTCACCTCTTGCGCACGACTCCAAGAGTGAAATTTCGCAGCCATTTGGTAAGGTGAAAGATTGGCGCAAAGGTGAAGTAGAAGCGATTCCTGGAAAAACAATGCCGAACATGAAGGTTGTTACACGTGACTATCCCAATGTTTTTCGAAAAATGACTTCCATCGGTCCGTTGGTAAAAAATGGTTATGGTGGCAAAGGTGTGACAATACCAGGGGAAGAAGTATATGAGGAACTTGGTTCACGACTTGGCAAATCAAGACGAGAAGGTGTCGGAAAAGGAAATCCAGACTTGTATACTGACAAACAAGCAATTAATGCAATTCTGCTTATGTCTGGCGCAACAAATGGGAAACGGGCAGTTGCAGGATGGAAATCACTCGAGGCAAAAACAGGACAGAAGCTTGGTGATATTTCCCGTGCACGGGAAGAAGAAGATCATACATTATATGATTTAAGTATTCAGCCACGTACCGCTATCTCAACACCTGTTTGGAGTGGACTTGAAAAAGACCATCGACGTTATTCGCCATTTACTGTTAATACGGAATATAATATTCCATGGCGAACACTGACAGGACGGCAAAGCTTTTATATGGATCATGAAATGATGCTCGACTTTGGTGAAGGGCTACCACTATATTTACCACCATTGAACTACGGTCCTTTTCTGAAGAGCGAACAAGGCGTTGAAGAAAACGGGAAATCAATTACTGTCAGATATCTGACACCACACCAAAAATGGGGAATTCATACAATGTTTACAGATACCACACATATGTCAACATTGTTCAGAGGCTGGCAGACGATTTGGATGAACGAAGAAGATGGCGCGTCGATTGATCTAAATGATAATGATTTTGTTGAGGTTTATAACCGAAATGGAGCGATTGCTGCGAGGGTTGTTCTTACGTATCGTATACCTAGAGGTATGGCCTATATGTATCATGCGCAGGACCGTACAATGGGTGTACCAGCAACTTCAATCAGCAAAAAACGCGGCGGAACTCATAACAGTGTAACTCGTATAACACTGAAACCAACACATATGATTGGCGGTTATTCACAATTAAGTTATGGGTTTAATTATTATGGTCCAACAGGACATCAAAGAGATACAATTGCTGTTATTAGAGCACTTAAGGAGGTTGATTGGCTTGAGAATTAAGGCACAGGTAGCAATGGTTATGCACTTGGATAAATGTATTGGTTGCCATACTTGTTCAGTGACATGTAAAAATACATGGACAAACCGTCCCGGAACAGAATATATGTGGTTTAACAATGTGGAAACTCGTCCAGGCCCTGGTTATCCAAAAAAATGGGAGGATTCTGATCACTATAAAGGGGGTTGGGTTCTAAAAAACGGTAAGCTGCAGCTTAAAGCAGGTGGACCTATTTCCAAACTAATGAATATTTTTTACAATCCCGATATGGCTACTATGGATGACTATTACGAGCCATGGACTTATGATTATCAAAACTTGATAAATAGTCCTAAAGGTGAAAATCTGCCTGTCGCTAGACCACAATCTCAGATTACTGGCGAATTCATTGACAAGCCTGAATGGGGACCAAACTGGGACGACGATCTTGCAGGTGGAACAGAAATTGTATCGACGGATCCAACAGTTGAAAAATTACAAGAGCATATTTCAATGCAGTATGAGAAAACCTTTATGATGTATTTACCAAGAATTTGTGAACATTGCTTGAATCCATCATGTGTCGCTTCATGTCCTTCAGGCGCACTATATAAACGTGATGAAGATGGAATCGTTTTGGTCGATCAGGAGGCATGTCGTGGATGGCGCTTTTGTATGAGTGGATGTCCATATCACAAAGTTTATTATAACTGGAATACACATAAAGCTGAGAAATGTAACTTCTGCTATCCAAGAACTGAAGCTGGAATGCCAACCATTTGTTCTGAAACATGTGTGGGAAGAATCCGCTATATTGGTGTAGTTTTGTATGATGCGGATAAAGTGAAAGATGCTGCATCTGTTGAAGACCCACAAGACCTTTATGAAGCACAGCTTTCTGTATTTTTAGATCCATTTGATCCAGAAGTAATCGAGGAAGCTAGAAAAGCTGGTATTAATGATGAGTGGATTGATGGGGCACAAAATTCTCCAGTATACAAGATGGCAATAAAGTGGAAAATTGCATTACCACTACATCCGGAGTACCGTACATTACCAATGGTTTGGTATGTACCACCACTTAGCCCAATAATGAACCATATTACAAATGAAGACGAATTGGACACTGATGGGTATATTCCTGCTGTTGATCAGATGCGTATTCCCGTTCAATACCTAGCTTCCATACTTGCTGCCGATGACACAAAGGTAATACGTAAAGTACTTCTTAAATTAATAGCTATGCGAGTTCATATGCGAGGTAAAACAGTGGGTGGAATCGATGAATTTAGAGAAAGTGAGCTTTTAAATGAGGCTGACACAGATCCGGAAGAGATAGAGGATATGGCAAGGTTACTAGGTATTGCAAAGTATAATGAAAGATTTGTTATTCCGACTGGCCGGAGAGAAATGGATGGCGAGGACGAACTTTACTATGAGCAGGGTGCTTGCAGTCTGGAAGATTTAGCACCACCAGAGGGTGTAGTAACAACAGCTTTTGGAAAGGGTAGATAAACATATGGAAGAGCAGGAGCGTACTATACTCATTATTGGTTCCCGTCTGTTAGCCTATCCTGACGATAATTTCATTAATGAACAAATTGATATAAGCAATTGTATCAACGATAATATAAAATCACCAGAATTACAGAAAGAATTAGACAAGGCATTAAAATCGTTTCATCGATTATCACCAGAGGAACTAAAAAAGTTGTATGTATCAACATTTGACTTAAAAGCTAAACATGGCTTATATTTAACTGCGCATGAATTAGGTGATAGCAGTAAAAGAGGTGCTGCATTCATCCGGCTGCAAAAAATTATCAGTGATGCAGGATTTGAAAGGGTAGATGATGAATTAGCTGATTACATTCCAATGTTGTTTGAGTTCCTGGCAGTCGCTCCAGACAGTCAGGACAATGATCGATTGATAAGACGTCTCGCAGTTGCATTAAAGCGAATTATCAGCAGTCTTCCGCTTGATAATCCTTATTACAATATATTGTACATTTTAAGAAAAAATGTGTTCCCTGAACCAACAAAAGAAGAAATTGCCAAATTGGAATTTGAAAGAGAAGACGCGGATCTGGAAGAATTACCATATCCTATCATGTACAAGTAATTAATATCACCACAAAGGAGGGATAATGTGTGAGTGAAATTTTCTGGTGGGTTATTTTCCCATATATAACCTTAGTTATTATGATAGTTGGTTTATTAAATCGCTTTGCATTTCGACAATTGACATGGGCAGCACCATCAACGGAATTTTTTGAAAAAAAATGGCTTCGAATTGGTTCACCCTTGTTTCACTTTGGGATTATTTTTGCGTTTATTGGACATGTCATGGGAGTTGTTATCCCAATGGAGTTTTATCATGCAATAGGGGTATCAGACCATTTGTACCATATTGGAGCAGTTTATGGGGGTTCTCTTGCAGGTATAATGGTAGTTGCAGGATTGATCATCTTACTGATTCGAAAAATGACTATTGATCCAGTCAGGATACATGCAACGTTTGCAGACTTCTATTCGGTCATAGCTCTTCTGATTGTTTCGGTTATTGGAACATATATGACCGTTTTTCAAAATGCAACACCTCAGGAATTTGATTATCGAACATCTATTGGTCCATGGTTTAGAAGTTTATTTTACTTGGATCCGCAATATCACTTAATGGGAAATATCCCGTTCATCTTTAAATTACACACACTGACAGCTTTCGGGTTATTCGCATCAATTCCGTTTACACGTTTAGTTCATTTTTATACTATTCCTGTAACATATCCAGCGAGGTCACCCCAGCAATATCGCTCAAGATCTCAATATAAAAACAAAGTAAAATAATATCAATGATGCAGTAAAGATGTAGTTATACTTTTTTAACTGCCAAAAAAGAACTGAGTAACTTCAGTTCTTTTTTGTTATGTAGAAGCGTTATTCCTTAACATTAATGTATAATTATCGAATTACTGATAAAAATAAAAAAGAGATTACAGTCACACCATAAAGGAGTTCGGTATCGATGTCACATAACATGAAATCACCAGAGAATCCTGAGCCGTATTGGCGGGATTCTGTAGAATTACCTTCATATCCGTCACTGGATAAATCCATAAAAACTGATGTTGGTATTGTAGGTGGTGGTATAACAGGAATCACAGCTGCTTATTTACTGGCAAGTGAAGGTGTGAAGGTTACTTTAATTGACGCCAACAAAATACTGAATGGAACAACTGGTCATACCACAGCAAAAATCACTGCACAACATGGACTGATCTATAATGAACTCATCGAGCATTTTGGTTCCAAAAAAGCTTCCTTATATTACAAAGGTGCATCAGAAGCTAAAAAACTAATTAGGGACATCGTTAAAGAGCATAAGATAGACTGTAATTTTAAAGAGGAGGATGCCTATGTTTTCACGAATGATGACTCTTACATATCCCAATTAGAGAACGAAAAGAAAGCATATGACCAATTGGAAATACCCAGTGAACTAGTTAAAAACATGCCACTTGATATACCGATGAAATCAGCATTATTAATGAAGCGACAGGCACAATTCCATCCATTAAAATACCTTAAGGCATTGTTGAAAGAAGGCGTCAGAAACGGGCTTGAAATTTATGAAAATACTATTGCAGCAGATATTGAATATAACAAACATCCTTCAATTATATTGAAAGATGGAAATCGTATAACATGCCGTTATGTAATTGAGGCTTCTCATTATCCATTTTACGATGGACAAGGATTCTATCCAACTCGAATGTATGCTGATCGATCTTATGTAGTAGCCGGTAAATCCAGCAAAAAATATCCCGGAGGAATGTATATCAATGCAGAAAATCCAACCAGATCAATCCGTATTGCAGAGGATGATTTATGGCTGATAGGGGGAGAAAGCCATAAAACAGGTCAGGGCAAATCGACAATGGATCATTATAACGCACTACAGGAGTATGCCGGAGAGCATTTTGGGATATCAGAGTTTGTTAATCGTTGGTCAGCACAGGACTTAATAACATTGGACAAGGTCCCATATATTGGTCCCATTACTAAGGCACAACAATCCGTTTTTATTGCAACAGGATTCCGAAAATGGGGCATGACAAATGGTACGTTGGCAGCAAAAATGATTAGCGATATGATTCTTCAAGAAGATACACTTTACAAAGATTTATTTACACCTTCTCGTTTTCAGGGGGATCCTGCGCTGCGCCAGTTCACAGGCATTAATGCAGATGTAGCAAAACATATGGTAAAAGGAAAAATGGATAGAAGAGATGAAAATTTAGACGATTTATCCCCTGATGATGCTACGGTTACACGAATTAATGGACAAAGGACCGGAGTTTACAAAGATAAGGAAGAGAATCTTTATGCAATAGATACTACGTGTACCCATTTAAGATGCGAAGTCGAATGGAATTCAGGAGACCGAACCTGGGATTGTCCCTGCCATGGATCAAGATTTTCCTATACTGGCGAAGTTATCGAGGGACCCGCTAAAAAACCATTACCGAAAATTGAAATCGACAAGTAATGAGTTTTGAGAAGCAGCCAAATTGGCTGCTTCTGCTTTAACTAAAATGAAAATCAGATATAAATTTTACAAACTCACTTTCAATTTCATGTTCATATTTATAAATTATATACATACTAGCTGTTGGCAATTCCATGAAGAAAACAGGTATTTCCATCAACCTGCCCTCGATTATTTCACGGTTTACTATTGATTTTGGCAGAAAACTTACACCAATGCCTTCCAGCACAAAACGTTTCGCTATGTGAGATTGTGTAACGCTCATAAACTGGTATGAAGATAATGTGTATTTCAGTTGCTCCTTAAGATTGTTCCAATACGAGGGATGATTATCTGTTAAAACAATATTACTCTCCAATACCTCTTTTGCGTCAACTATAGGGCCAGATTCTTCATCATAGCCGTCATGATTACATACAAGACCAACAGACTCCTCGTGAAGTTTTATCCAGCTCACGTTTGATTCACCAGGTAAACAGGATAATCCTACGTCCACAATTCCTTCTTCTACCACAGAAGCTATCTCCATTGACTCCAACACTTTTATTGATAATTCAACATGAGGAAATTCCTTTGTATACTCTCTTAAGATACTTGGCAGGATCGTATCTGCTAGCAAAGGTGAAATAGCAATACGCAGTGTCTTATTAAAGCCTTGTTGGAATTTGCTGATTTGACTTAAACTTCTTTCGCTTTGTGCAACAATTTCTTTTGCTTCAGTATGAAATAATCGACCTAATTCAGTCAATTTTATATGCCTGCCACATTTATTGAATAGCTTGCCACCAATTTCCTTTTCCAATTGCCTTATCTGAGAACTTACAGCTGGCTGAGTAATAAACAGTTTCTCAGAAACAATCCTAAAATTCTCCTGTTCTGCAGCTAAAATAAAGGTTTTTAATGTTCGTGTATCGATAACTAACACCTCATTAATAAAATATATTTATTATTATACTAAAAATAATTAAATTTTAATAATGACTGAATTGATATACACTTGAATTACCAATAAGAGGGAGGGGGAGTGTATAATGTACCACCCAGGATTAAAAGGAATAATTGTTACGGAAACAAAGTTAAGTCACATCGATGGCAAAAATGGAACATTGATTTATCGAGGTACATCCATTCAACACCTTGTAAAAAATAACACATTTGAAGAGGTCGCGTACTTTTTGCTGTATGGTAAATTACCAACTAATAAAGAACTCGCTGTTTTTAATTCAACGTTAAAGGATTATCGCAAATTGCCTAACCACGTTAAAACGATAATTGATAGCTTACCAAAACATTTATCTATGATGGATGTTCTGAGAACTGCAATATCGTCATTAGCTAGTGATACTGATGCTATCCAGCTTATAGCAATCATGCCAACAATAATCGCTTACCGTTATCGCAGTTTAAGTTCTATGAGAGTAATTGAACCTGACTCATACCTAAATCATGTTGAAAACTTTCTTACTATGCTTGTTGGCAGTGTAAATAAATCGGACGTTAAGATGCTTGAATCCTATATGATTATGACTATGGAACATGGTATGAATGCATCGACATTTTCCGCGAGAGTAACTATATCTACACAAAGTGATCTGATTGCTGCGGTAACAAGTGCTTTAGGAACGATGAAGGGACCATTACATGGCGGTGCACCATCTGGAGTTATCGAATTACTCGAGGAAATAGGTACTGAAAATAATATAAGTGAAGTTATTACCAAGAAGCTAGAAAATAATAAAAGAATTATGGGATTTGGCCATAGAGTGTATAAAACGTTTGATCCACGTGCTGAAGCTCTAAAAGATAAAATAATCGAGTTAGCAGATATTCCGGATTGGATTGATTTAGCATTCAAAACGGAACAAGAAACAATCAGAATATTGAAGGCATATAAACCAGATCAGAAACTTTACACAAACGTAGAATATTATGCTGCTGCAATTATGAAGTCGTTAGAGTTAGATTCATCATTATTTACAGCAATATTCAGTTCCAGCAGAATTGTTGGCTGGTGTGCGCACGCAACAGAACAAATAAACAATAATACGATTTTCAGACCAGCTGCTAAGTATATTGGCGAAAAATAAGATCAAGAAATCACGTTATAAATATATAGCGTGATTTTTAATTTTATCTCACTATCAAAAGTATACTTAGTTATTGAGATGTATTTTATTAAATTTGATACAACTTCCTATAAGATATGTTATGTCTACTCGAGAATTTTTAAAAAGAAATAAGATGTTTTCACATCTTAATGGTTACTATTCCCTTTTAATTCTTTTGTTTAAGTCTTCTTTCCCTTATTGCATTTTTATGTACCTTAATACCTCTATCTTTTAATTTTTCTATTGGTAATGTCTCTAACAGTGACTCGTTATATTTTCTTTTTAAAAATAAGCCTTTATCCTTGTACATCCAATCAGTGAAGAGCTTAATTGTTTTTCTGCCACTCACATATACTCGAAAATAAGTATCGTGCATTGTTAAATTAGTTTCAAATCCTAAGTTGTTAATTTCGTTTCTGAGTGAAACCATGAAGGTTTCTGATCCTCCAACAAAACTAATAAAATACTTATGATAATTTATATATCCATCTCCATCAAAATAACCTCTAATAAAATGACTCATATACTCCTTTGGAACTTTTGGAAATATAATTTGACTGGATTTATTCGGCATAACCCCGTGGATTGTCATCATGTCTTCTTTCATTATTTTACTGTTTAATGTAAGAAAATGAACACCTGTCTTCACATTTTTATAAATAGGCTGTTCAGATCCAATTTCCTTCCTTATATCCTCTAGAATATACTTTTCCTTTTGTGCAAAACTAATAGACTGCATATCACGGGCAACTGTGCCGTCCGCAACGAAAAAACCCAATATATAAGCCATATTATTAGACCACGTCTTAAAATAATCTTCGTTCATGGAATACTTTCGCTTCCAACTGCCAAATGAACGCATTTCTACATTATGCTTATGCAGCACCATTCTTACATACCTGGAAGATACATTAGCGCATTTTCCAATTTCAGTTGTACTTTTACCTTTTTTATATAACTTAATTACTTCCTGGTCCGTTAGTGTCCTTTTTCGTAACTTCTTAGTCCTCTCACCCATTAATTACGCCTCCCCCTATATACAATCACAAGAACATGTGTTCTGTTTAATTATATACCGGAGATAGAATAAACACAAATTTCACCCATTAAAACTTGGATTATTGTGCAAATTTATGAGTAAAGGCCATAGTAGCTCTTAACCTTTTATTTGACCTGATCCCCGAACAATATATTTCGTTGATGTAAGGGCGGGTAATCCCATTGGACCACGGGCATGTAATTTCTGCGTACTAATACCAATCTCTGCACCAAAACCGAACTCAAAACCATCTGTAAACCGTGTAGAAGCGTTATGATAGAGTGCAGCGGCATCTATTTTGTTAAAAAAAGTTTCCACACTATATTTGTTTTCTGTAATAATTGCTTCTGAATGTTTTGACCCGAAGGTTTGAATATGTCCAATCGCCTCATCCAAACTATCCACAATACGTAGCGCGACTGTCAAGTTAAGGTATTCAGTTTCAAAATCTTCTTGAGTAGCGGGGAGCAAACTACTATCTAGTTGTCTAGCTTTTTCATCAGCCCGAATTTCCACATTCTTTTCATTTAATGCTTGAGTCAGCTTCCCAAAGTGCTGGTCAGCCCAATTCTGATGAACAAGAATTGTCTCTGCTGCATTACAAACCGATGGACGCTGTGTTTTGGCATTTACTGCAATTTCTACGGCCATATTTTTGTCGGCACTTTCATCAATAAAGACGTGGCAGTTTCCTACACCAGTTTCAAGCACTGGTACTGAAGCATTATTAACCACTGTTTGAATTAAGTTTGCACCACCCCGAGGTATGAGTACATCTAAGTATTCTGTGAGCTTGAACATTTTTGCAGCTGTTTCTCTACTCGTATCTTCTAACAGTTGAACAGATTCAGTTGGTAATTCACTTTTCTCAAGCGCCCTGTGAATAACACTTACAATAGCTTTATTTGAAGTAATCGCCGATGAACTGCCACGTAATAAGACTGCGTTACCAGTTTTTAAACAAAGGCTTGACGCATCTACAGTTACATTAGGTCTCGCTTCAAAAATCATCCCGACAACGCCAAGCGGGACACGTACTTTTTCAAAGTGAAGCCCATTTGGATTATCCCATCCTTCTAGTACCTCTCCAATTGGATCAGATAAGGCTGCTACTTGCTGGACTCCTTCCGCCATATCCTGAATGCGTTCTTCGGTCAGTTTTAGGCGATCAAGTAAATTATCATTCATATCATTATTTTTTCCTGCTTCTAAATCCTTGCTATTCTCTGATAAAATAAACGCTGTCTCATCCAGCAGTTGTTTGGCTATCAGTTTAAGCGCATCGTTTTTTTGCTTTGTGGTGCACTGTGCAATAGTTGTTGCGAGATTACTAGCTTTCTGTCCTTTATCAATAAGCTCACTCATTTTATCCCACTCTCCTTTGTAAATGATACCCAATTATTTCGATGAATTACTTCCGGACGGTTCTGCATTGTTATTTCTTTAGCCTCCTTACTAGAAAGACCCTTTATTTGGATAAGCTCATCAACCGAATAATTTGTTTGCCCTTTTCCGATAAGTTCTCCATTTTCATTTAATACCTCAACTACATCACCTGATTTAAATGATCCTTTTAATGTTTTCACACCTGCAGGCAGTAAACTTTTACCATGGTAAACGATTGCAGACTCAGCACCTGAGTCGATTCCAATTTGTCCAGCAATGTTCGAATGAATACCTATCCATTGCTTTTTATTTTTCAATAATGTATTTGGAATATAACCTACATATGTTCCGTCACCCTCACCAGAAATAATATCCAGCAGCTTATTGATTCCTTCGCCTTTTCCAATGAAAACCTTAACTCCAACTAATAGTGCTGTTTTTGCAGCTTCCAATTTGGAGCGCATCCCTCCTGTTCCTACTTTTGAACCTGTATTACCAGCAATAGCAAGTAGATCGTCTGTAATTTTTGGTAAAAAGTTATACTTTTTTGCTCTTGTATTCTGACGTGGATCTCCATCATAAAGACCATTAATATCAGTTAAAATTATCAGTAAATCTGCATGAATAAGACCGCTGACTAAAGCTGAAAGTACATCATTATCTCCAAAAGTTAATTCATCAACAATAACTGAATCGTTTTCATTAATAATTGGTAGTATGCCACGCTTTAAAAGCTCAGAAAGTGTCGAATAGGCATTATTGTATTGTTCCTCTTGTGAGAAAACATGACGTGTCAGTAAAAGTTGTGCGGATACGATATCTTCTTTCTGAAATTGTTCAAAGTAGCTCTGCATAAGCAGCCCCTGACCGACAGCTGCCGCAGCTTGTTTCCCAGCGATTGTCACTGGCCTGGTTTGATATCCTAAAACAGTAAACCCCGCTGCAACAGCTCCTGATGTAATGAAGATTACTTCATTGCCTTCTCTTTTAAGTTTAGATAGTGCTGCAACGTGCTCAGCAATTTTCTCTTTTGAAAGACCACCGTACGAATTAGTTAATGAGCTGCTTCCGATTTTGACGACAATGCGCTCTTTTGCCAAATAAATCCCCCCTTCTTATATATTTAAAACAGTGGGAAAATTTAGTGTTTTATTTTGGGTATTAAAAAACCTCCCATCCTTCAAAGGACGGAAGAAAACTTTCCGTTCGATCTGATTTAAAGCTAACCATACCATATACGAAATGCTTTTCCACCAATTAATTCGCCTTTTATTTCTTTTAAAGTATTATAAGTTCATACTCTCAATCCGTCAAGGTATGGCTAGGATGATTTTTTATGTTTCAAGTTCTAATAAACGTTCAAAATTTCTATTCATCGTCCGTAGTAATCCACGTTTTCCCATCAATGTTATGTTGGACAGCCTCTTCTATAGGTGAAAGCAGACTATCTTCCTGTTGCCTTTCATTCTGTCCTGGAAATTGTTCGAATTCACTATCCACTACATCATTTAGTACAGCAGGACTGTCTGTTTCCTCTTCCACATTTTTAATTTGCTTTACAAGCTGATTACGCTTCTTCATTTTTTACCTCCATTAATAATCCATTTTACTGGTTATTCTGCCTAGATTTTCTCTTTATATGAGCAATTCTATAAAAAGATTCATAATTGGTCATTTTGAATTTTTCCTATTTTTTTATGCAGGATAATCATAGGAGGTGATTATTATGCCAGATAATAGAGATTTAACTAATGGTAATCAGAACCCGCACTTTGATGGGGCAAAAGAAAGCATCATATCTGACCCAGCCGGAAAACAAATTGGTATCCAAACAGGTAAAAACAACCAATACGCTAATCCTAATGACGCGCATTCTTTAAAGGAAACACGTGATCAAGAGAAATTAAACAAACACTAATAATACAGTATGCTTGGTCTTGCCCGGTACCAAGCATATTTTTTATGTGCAAAGTTTGTCAACAATAAAGCGAACAGATTCAATACTGTTCGCTGCATAGAATTAATAAATTATTATCACACTTCACTTATATCAAAAGAAATAATTCTATCTGTATTTGGATTATAGACAACATTGCCCCGAACAGTTATTCTTTCTTGTTGAGATTGTAAAACATATTCATACGTCTCCTGTGTTTGTGTAGGAGATACTTGAGTTCTTCGTATGAAATTGTATTCGCTCACGTTGTAATCAGGATAGGCTGATTGCGCAAGCTCTAGTAGATATTTACCCCACTTTTGCTGCTCTAACTCCGGATTGGCAATAATTTCAACATCAATTACACCTTGAGCTGTATTTGCTCCTAGTGCTTCAAAAGCCCTTCGATGAAGGTTAATCCGGTTTTGCGGATAACCTGCTACTTCATCCACTACTGTTACCAGAAGTTCTCTTCCTGTTTGCTGATTACTTACTTTTATGGTTTGCCCACATTGATATGGAGAATTTTGCCCAACGGCGACAGTCATATAACGATTTTCCGACCATGGAATGCCGCATTGCGTTACTTGTCCTCCCTCTGTCCAAGTAGCTTGCCCTCTAACTGGCTGTTGACGATTGTCATAATAATAATTTTGGTAACTTTGGTTATAAGTATTGTACGGATGCTGCCTATAGTAGGGATTATTTACGTACTGGAATCCATTTGTATTATAGGAATATTTAAAATTCATAGTTTTCCTCCTATCTAAACTAAAACATTCCAGATAATATATGCACTGTATATTTGACTTGTTACAGGAGCCTTGTATTAAAAAGTTTGTTCTTAGACAAGTTTATCTGAAAGTATAATGAATTAGGTGGAAAGGAGCATGCCATGAGACATCTTGATTGGCAAATGATGCTATTTATTGGTTCATCTCTCTTACATGATTATTGGGTTTACTTTGGACTACCACGGGTTTACTACTGGGATGTTAAGCGAAGACATTTACATTCACCAAGTAACGTAAACATGACGAAAAAAAGCTAGCAAAGTGCCAGCTTATTTTCCGAAATAAATTGCTTTACTGATTCGGGATTCGTTTTAGAATATTCTCTTAAGCATCCAATTCCTTTTTGAATAAAAAAACTCCTTGCTATCCTTATTTTGTTTGATATTCCGATACAATAATTTGTCACCTGTTTCACTTTTGTACTTTAATTGAAAAGAATTGCTGTACGTCGAAGCCATAAATTATCACCATATGCCCATCCTTCAATCGTCTCAGAAATTACACCGGGATTGTGTTTGGCAAACTCTCCTACAGGTTTATATCTACTGTATCCTACCATGACTTTGTTGTAATTAAATGTTTTAATAAGTAGATATCATCTTTTTCAAGTTTTTTTAACAGGTGTTTTAGAATGCCACTCTCATTATAAAACTTTTTCATTATTGATCTACGCTCGGGAGTTTTAATTCTTAGAAAACTGTGTATTTGCCAGGCCGTAATGGCAAATGCCTTAGTTGCACTTATGCAGTAAGAAAGGATTTTTACTTTCTTAACTGCCGAGAAAAGGAAATTTCCCCTTCATAAACCGCTGCATTGGAATAGCTTTTTCAGTATTCTGGTTCTCCTCAAATAACCGTATTAAATATTCCATAACTTTAATAAAACGGAATTATTCCGAATCAAACAGATTCATACTTAGATATCGTTCCCCTGTGTCTGGTGCCATGCATAATACTTTTTTTCCTTTACCAAGACGTTTTGCTACTTCAATAGCAGAATATACTGCAGCTGCTCCTGATAATCCAATAAATATACCTTCAGATTGCGGTAGTTTTTTAAACATATCAACTGCGTCTTTATCATCAATCAGCATAATATCATCATAAACAGACGTATTTAGGATATCTGGAATAAAACCAGGGCTTGTTCCAACTAATTTGTGTTTACCAGGTTTTCCCCCCGATAAAACTGGCGATCCTTTTGGTTCTGCGACGGTAATTTCTAGGTTAGGGATTTTATCTTTCAACACTTCTCCAGTCCCCGTTACAGTGCCACCTGTTCCTGCTGTTACAACAAACGCATCCAACTCCCCATCCATCTGCTCAAAAATCTCTATTGCAGTGGTCGTACGATGTATATCTGGATTATCACTGTTTTCAAACTGCTGAGGTATAAAACTTCCGGGAATTTCCTTCTGTAATTCTTTTGCCTTCTCAATTGCACCTGGCATTTTGTCCTTGCTTGGTGTTAGCACAACTTTCGCGCCAAATGCCTTTAAAATATTCCGTCTTTCCTGTGTACTATTGTCGGGCATGACTAAAATTGCTTGATAACCCTTTGCAGCTGCATTCATCGCTAGTCCTATTCCAGTGTTTCCGCTTGTAGGTTCAATGATAGTATCACCAGGCTTAATTATTCCTTTGTCTTCTGCAGCTTTTATCATGTTGTAGGCTGCACGATCCTTAACACTTTTGCTGGGGTTTTGTGATTCCAGCTTTACATAAATATCTGCTGCGCCTTCTGGTACAATTTTGTTTAAGTGAACTACAGGTGTTTCTCCAATTAGCTCTGATATGTTTTGTGCTACCCTCATTAGCTAAGACAACCTTTCTATCATATTCTTTTTCCCTTTTCATAAAAATCCTTCATATCTTCTGCCGGCACAAGTGCGCCACCTGTTGCCCAAGAGATATGTGTTGCATTCTGTACATTTAGCTTCTTTTCCT
Source organism: Virgibacillus sp. JSM 102003 (assembly GCF_041949995.1). Taxonomy (NCBI): domain Bacteria; kingdom Bacillati; phylum Bacillota; class Bacilli; order Caryophanales; family Bacillaceae; genus Virgibacillus; species Virgibacillus sp. JSM 102003. The sequence continues at coordinate 35,891 of NZ_JBHFQH010000013.1, read as the reverse complement.
TGGCATAACTATAAATTCTGTCTGGTCCAACAAGTCCAGCTGTTGCAGAAGGTTCTAAATAAATGTCTTCAGAATCAGCTAGAAGTGTAAGCAATCTATAAAGATCATTGTCTTCAATTGTAAATATACCACTTACCAATCGATCACTAATGGCAGTCGCAAAACTGGATGGACGGCCCACTGCTAAACCATCTGCTTCTGTGCGATTATCAATACCAAAATCCTGAACACTTACATCACTCATTTTTTTGGTTAGTAAACCAATCAAAACGGATGGTGAATGCGTCGGTTCAGCAAAGAAACAATGAACATGATCCCCAAAAACTTGTTTTAATCCAAATGTAATACCACCTGGTGCACCGCCGACACCACATGGGAGGTATACGAATAATGGATGGTCTTCATCAACTTTTATATTTCTTGCCTTCAATTGTTCCTCAAGCCTTAGTGCCGCAACACTATACCCTAGAAACAAATGCTTTGAATCTTCATCATCAACAAAATAAGCTTTTGGGTCTGTAATTGTCTTCTGTCTTCCTGCACTTATTGCTTCACTAAAATCACCGGTAAACTCGTGAACTGTTGCGCCTTTTTGGCGAAGCAAGTTCTTTTTCCATTGCTTTGCGTCAGCAGACATATAAACAGACACATTGAATCCAAGCTTTGCACTTATTATACCAATACTTAATCCTAAATTCCCTGTAGATCCGACTCCAATAGAATGCTGACTAAAAAACTTTTTAAATTTCTGTGATGATAATATTTCATAGTTCTCAACACCAGTTAACAATCCTGCATCATAAGCCAGTGATTCTGCATGCTGTAATACTTCATATATCCCACCTCTTGCTTTAATTGAACCGGCAATAGGCAGTTCATTATCACATTTTAAGTAGAGCTCTCCTTGAAAAGATTCCGAAAGTTTTCCTTCCATATCAGCTATTCTTTGTAAAGGTGATTCAAGAATTCCTTTTGACTGTTTCGTTTCAGGGAACTCATTCTCTATAAACGGAGCAAAACGTTGCCATAACAGTTCTGCTTTATCCATATCATCTCTTGTTATGGAGAATACACTTGTACTTCCACTGTTTTGTAAATTTGGATTGATCCAAAATACTGGTTTTAAATTGATTATATCTTTTAGTATAGGGTACTTATTTTTCCATTCGTTTAGTTCCTGCTGTGAATAGACTATTTGAATCACCCTTCCTACTATTACTATCTCCTATTCAAATTTTATCATGACATTGAATCCAATTCTAATTAAAACGATCGATTTTCTGCTGGATTTTTTGGAGATATTCATTGCTTAACAGACTTTGCCCGCCTCGAATAATTTCAGTTGCATACAACTCAGTTGGCTTCGTTTCAGCTGATTTTTCCGTACCGATAAAAGTAATGGCAGGGTATATCAATTTGTTAATTGTAACTGATACTATAGCAGGGCGATAGGCATTTGCATAAACCCCTTCCCGTTTATACAAATATTCAAGTGCCCCATGTGGTATTTGATAGACTTTTCCCTCCACTTTTTCTTGACTATTTTCAACTAAATCAGCCTTACCACCATCATGTGAACTTCTTGAGAATCTAAATTCAAAGCCATTTAAGGTTCCTTTACCCTTTAAATTTACAAAGTATTGATCTACACCCGCCAATTTAAATCGCTCGTCATCCATACAGGACCCATAAGCAAAATATAATATGTCATTCTGTTTTAAATAGTTATACACGAGCCAATCTCCTGAAGGAATTCGTTTTGTGGACTTATGTAATAGTTGACCAGCAGTGTAAATGTTTGCACTTATTTCTCCCCCTGAATCGTTGTATACAGGGGCAGTGGTTCGGTTGTACAGATTATCATGATGGCCTTCCTCAAAACCTTCTAATCTATCAATAGATCTTAACTGTGCTTCTGTTACCTCGTATAATTCACCATATACCCAGCTTGATTTACTTTCTTTCATGGTCGGATACCTATTGTTTGTATCATATAGAGATCCATTAGTTCGGCATTGCTCAAATATGCATGCAGCACCATCTAAAAAATGGTGATTTCGCTCTCCCTTTCTTAATGTTCCATACACAAATACAATCGGCATCACGACCCTCCTAAAATTATACTTTTCTTTATTTTATTAGAAAACTCAGCTTATCGCCAATCCTTAGTATAGATGCACTTATTCAGTAAGAACTTTCTTAAACTGCCTGGAAATTTAACAAAACGTCCTTTAAGTGATACAGAGCACAATCAATTTATCCCGTTTCTGCTAAACTATGATTGTTTTCGTATAAATGAAGGGGTGTTGTAATGTCTAAACAGAAGTTTGTATTTATCACAGTGTTACTAACGTATCTGTTAATTGTTTTTGGCGGCTATGTAGCTTCATCAGAATCCGGGATGGGCTGCGGACCCGAGTGGCCATTATGTAACGGCCAACTAATTCCAGGGTTACAAGGGGATACATTGATAGAATTTGGTCATCGTGTTATTGGAGCTATTTTATTCTTCATGACTGTCATTTTATTTATCAAAATAAGAAAAGAAAACGAGAGCATAATCAAAGTTAATGTTGCCAATTGGATGCTCGGCTTATTAATTCTTCAATTAATTATGGGAGCAATCGTTGTTTTTTATCATCTTCCGTCAATCATTATTACAATCCATTTACTCATCGCTATGATATTTATGGCAATATTAATCTGGTTCTGGCGAAGTGATCAACCAAAGGATAAAATAGGAAGCTCTGTGATAAAACATCTAGATTTACTCAGTGTATTATTATTTATCACGGTCGGATTAGGAGCATATATAAAGCACCAGCATTACGGTCTTGCATGTGGATGGCTTGGATGTGATGACAGTGTACTACCTGCCTCACTACCCGAGATATTACAAACATCCCACCGTGCTCTAGCCTTTATTGTAACAGGTTACATAATAGTTTTAGCTGTTCAGATATCCAAAGAATATAACCACCCATTAAAGAATCGGATGGTGCTTGCTCTTGTCGTAGTAATTTTACAAATAACTGCAGGTATTGCAACGATACTTTCTTTTGTATCACTTTCCATGGCAGTGTTACACCTTGCCGTAGGAACTCTACTCTTTGCAGTAATAGTAGAAGCAAGAATTATGTCCACGAGATAAAAAAAGGAACTCATATGACCTTATATATGAGTTCCTTTATAAATACTCTACTTTGCAGCGTCCATAACCTTTATCAGTGTGTTCTCAATATCATAGGCGAAATCATAAAGTGAATTATCTTCAGTAAGTTTAATTAACTCTGATGGTCGAGGCATACCTATAAAAGTCTTACCTTTAGCTTCATAAACCGTAATTTTGCAAGGAAGAAAATAGCCAACCATGTGATTTTTTTCAAGTACTTCTTTTGCAGCTTTAGGATTACACACTTCCAAAATACGATAATTCGGTTCATAATCTAGCCCCTTATTTTCTAAGGTCTTTTTTACATCAAAATCCCAAAGCACCCCAAAACTATTCTCTTTCAACTTTAATTCAAGTGATTCCACAGCTTGGTCAATATTCTTCGATGTCTCAACAGTATAGTCAAACATTTAAATGCCTCCTTCTAAGCATATTTTTTCTCTTTCATCCATTATTTTAACATACCTATACACCTATCAGTATATACCCTGCAACCATTAAACCTAAACTATCTTGCAGGTATATACCAATACACCTATAGGTATGTTATTTGAATATAAATTATACCCTTGCACCTATCCGTATATACTGTCTTATTATATTAATAGTAATGCCTTACGCCAAAAGATTAGGAACCTTGCTTATCGGCAAGCCTTAATGTAGATACCTTCGTTGCACTTATGCAGTAAGAGCAGTAAAAAAATGCAAAGCATGCTTTGCATTTTTATTGCGTTAATTAACCAATTTCAATAAATTATTAAATTCCAAATCCATAAATTTTTCTTCTACTTTTTTCTTATCATAACCCCATTTTGCTTGCTCTAAGGAACATTCAATAGGTACATCACACCTTATTTCAGCTAAATCCCTAGATAGATGAAGCATATCTAAATTCTCTTTTATTTTTGTTTGTACCCCTCTTGGCAACCTATCAATATTATCCAGTAAATTTTCAATGGTTTCATATTCTTGTATCAATTTTAAGGCAGTTTTTTCTCCAATACCTTTAACACCAGGATAATTATCAGACGTATCACCCATTAATCCTTTAAGATCAATCATTTGCTTCGGTCGAATACCTTTTTTCTCGTAAAATGTCTCTTGACTGAATACATCATAGTTTCCTTGCCCTTTTTTCATAATCGCTACACTGATACCTTCATCAACAAGCTGGAGTATATCCTGATCGCCAGTAAGAATTAATACCTCATTCTCGGACGCATATTGGTTTGCCAACGTTCCAATACAATCATCCGCTTCGAAGTTTTCCACCCCGATATTCGGCAAATTAAATGCCTCTGCTACTTCTTTGATAAGATCGAACTGCGGAATTAATTCTTCTGGTGGAGCCGATCTGTTCGCCTTATATCCATCAAATAATTCTGTTCGAAATGTTTTACTGCCCATATCCCAGCAGCAAACTACGTGTGTCGGTTCAAATTTATCTACTGCGTCCAAAAAATAACGTAAAAATTGATAGATGCCATTGGTTGGAACACCTTTACTGTTTTTCATGAAATTTCCCCGAAATGATGTGGCAAAAAATCCACGAAATAGTAACGCCATTCCGTCAACCAGCAATACATTACTTTGTTTTGACATAGTGTCACGCCTCCATTTTCTCCTGTTCAGCTACTATTGAATTGATAATACGATTCTTATCTTTCAATGTATCTATATCAACAGGCTGATCTATTACCATTGATAAGTAATTATCAATGTGTGTTCTTACGATCCGTTTTATTTCCTCTTTCATATCATCCAGTATAACATTCCATTGTTCAGTATAAACATCGCTCATTCTTTGATGGCTTTCTTCAATATATTTTTTTGCAAATGGGGATAAGCGATTAAATATTTCTTCCTTCATTTTTTCCTTTTCATTTTTTACAAAGAATGCTTTGGTCCCATTAAATCTTTTCAATTCTTTATGAAACGTCTGTACATCGAGTTCTGCAAAAGCCTGATAATATACAGGTGTTTTAAGTTCAGCATCATCAAAATCAGGAAGCAGGAAGTTCTTATCTATCAGATTGCTTTTAGTAGAATATTCAAGCTGAATATCTTTTTTCATCTCTGCAATAAACGATTCTACTCGAAGGGATACTGCTCGTAATTCCTGCATTAACTCATACCCAGCATAATCCAGCAGATTCCTTAGACATTGTTCCAATTGTGCTTGAGCTTTTCTGCCAGATTCTGTAATCGTTGTAGGGTTAAACGTTTCTTTAAACATATCATGAAAACGAATTGATTCACGTTCCAGAATATAATATAACTGTTTGTCCAATTTCTGTTTAATTTTTTGTACGTAGACATCATTATTAATTTGATCTACCAATTGCTCTAAGGATGATTGTTTCTTATATAAATCTTCACGATAATTTTCTTTTTCAGCTGCATTTAATTGTAACGAGTCTATATAATTTTTAATAGATTGTGAGGCACGATTAATATCCCTGCCGACTGACTGTATCGTAAGTGCTGCTAATTCATAGTGGATAAAGTTGTTAAACGTTTCCTCAAAATTTCTCATTTGATGATTTGGCACTTCATTATTTAGCTTTTCCCGAAGTGATTGTTTACTTGAAATTGGATATAACCTTGGGAAACGAATTCCTAATTGTGTTAGTTGATCTTCAATGTAATTCATTACCATCTTAAGTTCCGAGTTATCTTCAGCAAGGTCAGCAGCATTCATGATAAAGAACATTTTATCAAGCTGGAAGGTATCCTTCACTCTTCCTAATTGCATTAAAAAGTCTTTATCTGCCCTTGCTAACGCATGATTGTAATACGTAACATATAAAATGGCATCTGCATGCTTAATATAATCGAATGATACGTTTGTATGACGTGCATTTACCGAATCTGCTCCAGGGGTGTCAACCAAGGTGATACCATCTCTCGTTAATGAGCAATCATAATAAAGGTCAACCGATTCAATATAGCATGCTTTAGTTTCATCCGTTACATAGCTTGAAAACTCACCTATACCAATAATTACTTCTTGTGCTATAACATCCTTATTGTGAGTGAATCCATCAATAATCGCATTAAGATAAGTCTGATGTGTTTGATAAAGCTGGTCACTCTGATTAATATTATCCTTCACAATCCAATCAACCAGCTCTTCAAACTTAAGCGCTTTTGGAGAAAAATGCCTGGTTACTGATCTTATATCTTCAACAAGTGTCTTCTCATCTTTAAATTTAACAACAACAGTTCCATGGCTAAATGCCTCGTTTACTGGGTTAATACGATTAATCACTGCTGTGGTTGGATTAGGAGAAACCGGTAAGATATTTTCACCTACTAATGCATTCGCAAATGATGACTTACCTGCACTAAACGCACCAAATAGAGCAATCGTATACGAGCGGTTTTTTAACCGAGTTTGTTTTCTGTTCAAATCGTCAATGACAGATTGAAAGCCCGGCAACGTTTCAATTGTCTCAATTGTCTTTTCAATATTATCTAGTACATTATCTATCGAAACAGTTTTCTGTGTCTGTTCCTCGGTTTCAATGTCAACTTCTTTTTTCGGTGGATTCTTGGTATTAAAAATTTCAGTTTCTGGTTTAACCGTTTTATATCTAGATTCGATTTCATCATTTATTTGGTCCCATATTTGATCACTTGGATTTGGATTATCAATTGCAGCATCTATCATTTTATATTTCTCACAATGATTATTTTCCAGTTCTTCCTGTTTTTGCTGTTGCCAGAAAGCTTGGTTAAGCTGCTGCTGTTCCTTTTCATACTTAGAAACTTCATCATTTAATTCATCTATAAAACTATTGTAAATTGAATCCCATAATTTCCATGCTTCCATTTTATATTTCTTTTTTACATCAGCGCTGACATCATTTGTATAATTTATAATATAATCGCCATTAACTGTTGCACCAGACTTTTGTAATGATATAAGTGCTCCAGAATCATAATCAACCGAAAATTGCTGAATTTCCTGTTCAAGCTTTTGGTCATGGATATTGTACTGCTTCAACAGATTCAGGAACTTGTCACGAAGTTTCCACTGAATGGTAGCTTCGATATGTTCCAATAAGTGATTATAGAACTTGTTTAGACGTATTTCTCTCTCTTCTTCCGTTTTCTTCTTTGAAGCAAACAATCCGACCTTAAAATCTTTTGCTTGTGATTGTAAGAATAGTTCTGCTTTATCACGTAAATCCGAGGGCATCAAGTACGCATTTTTTAGAGTTGTATTTAAATTAGCTAAGAAATCTCTTTCCATTTCCTTGGGTTTGGCTTTGAGGTTTGAAACAATTCTATTAATATCTTCTAATTGCATGGATACATTTTCATACATGTCACTTTCACTAGATGAAAATTCTGCTAGTTTTTCCTCATAGACGCTATCTAAATACCGTTTGTGTTCATCGATAACCTGTGAAACAGATCGTTCTGTATTTAAGGTGGATTGCTTATCAGATGTCATTAGTGCAGTAAGTTTATCTTTGATTACTGGGAATTCATTGCAGGTTGCATCACTATCTATTAGTGATGAATAAAAGACATCTTTTGGTAATATATTCCATTGATCAAACGTTTGTTTAATTTTTTGTTTGAATGTTTCAAAGGTTAATTCACTTTCATCATGTTTATCTATCTGGTTTATAATAATATAAAACGGAATATTATTAACTTGCACTTTTTTTAAAAATTGCAAATTAACTTCTGACTGCACATGATTATAATCCATAACATAGAACAACACATCCACAAGGTGTAATGATGATTCTGTCATAATTCGATCTGCATCATCAGCAGCATCTATACCTGGTGTATCAATAATAACGCATTCATCTGGAAGAATTTCTTCCTTTCTATTAATCTCTATTTCCTTTATGCTTGCCTTATCCTTGGCATAATCTTTAATCATGTCAATATCATAAGGTTCTTTATATTCTACTGGGGCACTATCATGAAAATAAACACGCGCAAATCCTTTTCCTGATTTTATTTTAACGACATTTGCACTTGTTGGGATAGGACTTTTCGGCAAAATAGACTTCCCTAATAGACTATTGATCATTGAAGATTTTCCAGCAGAAAAATGACCAGCAAAGCTGATCATTAATTCTTGTCTGTTAAGTTTTTCATAGACATCCAGAATTTTATTAGCATGTTTTAAATCATCATTTTCAATCATTGCCTGATATAGTGCAGCTATGTGCTGAAGGCTAGTTTGAGTTTGTTTTTGTTCTGTTATGATCATGAGGAAAATCCCTTCTAATTAACAATTCTTTCAACTATTATACTGAATTCCTGACTTCATTTCCACCCTCTATCATTAAATCACCTATACGAGTAGACTTTTGATATGCAAATATGTAGTGTTTTATCTCGTTTCTAAGAATTTTCTCCGTCTTTACTTGAAAGAATTTTTGTAGAAATAGAACGAATTATATCCCCTCGACTGATAACCCCTACTACTTTTGAATTTTCATCTACAACAGGGATTTTCTTAAAATGATATTTAGATAAAATAGTTAAGGCTTCTTCCAGATTATCATCGGGGTGCACTGTATGGGTGTGTCTTTTATTCATAATCGTGCCGACTTTATTGTTAATACTATATTTGATCTTTTGGCTCAAATCTTCCTCCTGGCTTACAAGAACAATTGTGAACATGTCATATACTGTTCTGCCTTTAGGCTGAAGACAACGAATAACATCCCCATCACTTATCATACCAATTAAATGATTTTGTTCATCTACTACAGGTACCCCGCCAATTTTATTCTTTACTAATGTCTCTAACAATTGTTTTATCGTTTTATCCTTCGTTATACTGATTATGTCAGTTATCATAAAATCTTTTATTTTCATATGGGCACCCCTTTACTTTATTTAAGAGTACGGTATTGACCACTATAAAACAGAATAGGCTCTCCGCCATTCATTTTTACGTCTGTTACTTCAGCAATGAATATTTTATGGTCACCGGCATCAGCTGTTTTCTTTACACGGCATGAAAGCGTTGCAATAGAATCTTTTAGAACAGGTATATTATCCTGTTTTAAGTATGAAATATCACTGTCACTATCCTTTTGTTTAGCAAATATCATAGATAAATCTTTTTGTTCTTCTGTTAATATACTTAATCCAAAACACTTCGTTTCTTGTAATTTATCATACATTCGTGCTTTTTCATCAATTGATATTGCGATTAATTTTGGATCCAATGAAACGGACATAAATGCATTTACGGTCATCCCCATGATATCCCCATTATATTCAGTTGTTACTATAGTGATACCTGTTGAAAATTTACCCATAGCATCACGAAAAAGTCTATTATCCATTACGAAGTATCCCCTCTTTCCTTCTAAAACATTCTAGTTTAGAATATCATTTATACAGTAAAACTGAAATAAATAGGTTTTTTTGTCATTTAGTTTACATAATTAAATTATAGTTAATTAAAATTAACTCTGAGTATTTCAGTATAATGTGACAAAATTGTTATTTTGCTATAAATAACTTGGTTTATCGTTAAATGGATTCTATAAAACCAGAAACCTAATACTCTATTATTATTGTTAGTTCCTGTAGAAATAAACTATAAAAAGCAGCTTTTCATATAATGGTTGAGCCCCCCGGCACCCATATTGGTTTCATTAATCATAGAAAAAGGCTTTGGTATCTCTACCAAAGCCTTTTAACTTATTTATACTGGATAAACACCGTGTTTTCTTTCGGTAAAGGTAGCATTCTTTTTCTCATATATGTTGTAGCGGCTTATAAGTTCATCTCTTAACTTCTCCGGTTCCACGATCGCATCAACAACCATTTCCGAGGCTAATCGATAAATATCAATATTGTCTTTATATTCTTCCTGCTTTTCTTTTATAAATGCAGGTCTATCTTCCTCTGGCAATTCAGCAATTTTATTCGCATATACAGCATTCACGGCTGCTTCAGGACCCATAACTGCAATCTGAGCAGTTGGTAATGCTATGCAGCAATCTGGTTCAAACGCAGGACCAGCCATTGCGTATAACCCTGCACCATAAGCTTTACGTACAACTACTGATATTTTCGGCACAGTTGCTTCACTCATTGCTGCTAACATTTTTGCACCATGTCGAATAATACCTGCACGTTCCACTTTTGTACCAATCATAAAGCCAGGAATATCCATCAGGAATAATAGTGGAATATTAAATGCATCGCACAATTGAATAAATTTAGCAGCTTTATCTGCTGAATCCGGGAATAAAACGCCACCTTTCATCCGTGGCTGATTTGCAATAATTCCTACTGATTTCCCATTAACTCTCGCAAGTCCAGTAATCAATTCTGGTGCGAATTTCTTTTTAACTTCACAAAAGCTATCTTCGTCAATTATCCGGTCGATAAAATCATACATGTTGAATGGAGCGTTTTGATTTTCCGGAATTAAATCTGTAATCGACTTTTCAAATGCTTTTATCTCCTTAGAATCAACAACGTTAGGCTTGTTTCTGAAGTTAGCAGGGAAATAGCCAATATATTTTTTTGTGTATTCAATTGCTTCTTCTTCAGATTTTACCAGTACATCACCACAGCCAGAAACAGAACAATGCATTTGTGCACCACCCATTTCTTCAAGGCTAACCTTTTCACCAATGACTTTTTCTGCCATACGTGGTGAACCTAAATACATTGATGCGTTTCCTTCGACCATAACTACAATATCACAAAACGCCGGAATGTAAGCTCCGCCTGCTGCAGAAGGTCCGAATAGTAGACAAACCTGTGGTACGCGGCCTGACAGTTTTATTTGGTTATGAAAGATTCGACCTGCGCCACGACGTCCAGGGAACATTTCTATTTGGTCCGTTATTCTTGCACCAGCAGAATCTACAAGATAAAGCATTGGTATTTCCAGTTTTTCTGCTGTTTCCTGTATGCGGATTATCTTTTCAACAGTTCGTTTGCCCCATGAACCAGCTTTTACTGTCGAGTCGTTTGCCATAACACACACGGATTGACCGCCAATTTGACCAATTCCAGTCACAACCCCATCTGATGGCAAAGAATCGTCCATACAGTTTGCAAAAAATGCATCTTCAACATCTATTTCATCATCGAACAATAACTCCAGACGTTTGCGAACGAATAACTTACCTTTTTCTTCATTTTTCTGGTGGTACTTTTCCTGTCCGCCTTTTTTTATTTCTTCAACCCTCTGTTTGAATTCTTCAATATATGACATTTAGTGCCCTCCCTGCTTCTATTTACCTTGATAGACAGGTTTGCGTTTTTCCTTAAATGCTTGTAAACCTTCTATTCGATCTTCGGTAGGTATTGTTTCTTTATAACATAGATGTTCAATAGCCAAACCAGTAGTTATATCTGTTTGAATACCTTTGTTGATTGCCGTTTTTGCTTGCCTGAGCGCAATAGGTCCATTCTTAGTAATTTGTTTTGCCATTTCTATAGCTTCATCTAGTAATGCACCTGGTTCCGCAACTTGTTCTACCAATCCGAGTTCTAGTGCTTCATTAGCTGTTAACGGCTTAGCACTAAAAATAAGTCGTTTTGCCTGACCTAAGCCTACTAACCGTGTAAGTCGTTGTGTTCCACCTGCACCTGGTATAATGGCTAGCGATGTCTCTGTTAGCCCTAACTTCGAATGATCAGCTGCAATACGAATATCACAGCCTAATGCTAGTTCAAGTCCGCCTCCGAAAGCAACTCCATTAATAGCAGCTATAACCGGCAGTTTCATATTTTCAATGTTTGTTACAGTTTCACCAATATAATTAACGGCATCAATTACCTGATCTTCAGACATTCCTTTTCGTTCTTTAAGATCAGCTCCGGCACAAAAAGACTTCTCATTAGATCCAGTTATAATGGTGCACCGTATTTCATTGTTCATGTTTATTTGATGGACATATTCGTTCAATTCATCGAGTAGTGCCTTTGACATCGCATTCATAGCTTCAGGTCTATTAAGTGTTAATAATGCAACATGATCCTCTACTATTTTATATTCTACAAGCGCTGCCACGATTTACTGTTCTCCTTTCCTATCGTTCGCTATTTATTATTTTCATTTGATGACTGGAAAGATTTGAAACATAATTTTCAATATATAATGCTGATTCAATCACTTTATCAATATCCATTCCTGTTTCAATCCCCATCCGATGTAACATATATAATAAATCATCAGTAGCAAGGTTTCCAGATGCACCTTTAGCATATGGACAGCCTCCAAGACCTCCAACTGCACTATCAAAGTTTGTTATACCATGATTTAACGATACCAGGACATTCGCAAGTGCAGTTCCTCTCGTATCATGGAAATGCATTGTAAGTTTTTCTTTAGGAAAGTATTTTAATAGTTCTGTAAGCACTCTATCCACTTGAACTGGATCTGCTACACCAATCGTATCCCCAATAGAAATCTCATCTGCACCCATTGTGAATAACTTGTCGCAAATGGAAATAACTTTTTCAATATCAATATCACCTTCATAAGGACAGCCAAAAACCGTAGAAACGTAGCCTCTAACTTGTTTATTAGACTGCTTAGCCTTTCTGGATACATTTTCTATAATTGGTAAAGTTTGATTAATCGTTTTATTTATATTGTTTTTGTTATGTGTCTCACTGGCTGAAAGAAACAGACAAATCTCATCAATGTCTACTTCTAAAGCTCGATCAAGTCCTTTATTATTAGGAACTAAAGCAGCATAGGTGACATCAGGATTCCGTTTAATCTTTTTTGCGACTTCAGTTGCATCTCTCAGCTGTGGAATCCAGTCAGGATGTACAAAGGATGAAATCTCAATATAATGAGCCCCGGTGTCAGAAAGCATATTTATCCATTCAACTTTTGCATCTGCCGGAACTAATTCAGCCTCGTTCTGCAGTCCATCACGTGGTCCTACCTCTTTTATGTTAACTTGATTTGGAAAGTTCAATCGCAACCCTCCTATCTGTTCACTCAAAATTAATTTCTACTCTATAATGGCAATTACGTCACCTTCATTGACGAAATCACCCTCTGAAACTTTCAATTCTTTTATAGTTCCACCTGTTTCAGCAGCGATTGGAATCTCCATTTTCATTGATTCCAGAATAACCACATCCTGACCTTCTTCTACAGATTCACCAGCGCTAACTGTTATTTTCCATACACTTCCTGCCATTGACGCTTTTACTTCGTTCATGATAAATTCCTCCTTATTTATTATTAACTTGTGGTAAATAAAAATCTTGTACAAAGCCTGTCGTCGTATTTCCTTTTTTAAATTCTTCATTATCAACAATAGCCAGCAGCATCGGTATATTTGTTTTTATACCTTCTACTTTGTATGTTAATAATGCTTCCTTTAATAATGAGATAGCTTCATCTCTAGTTGATCCTTTAACAATTAATTTACCAATCATCGGATCATAGTATGGTGTTACATCATAATTGTCTGCTACAGCAACTTCATTACGGCAATACTTCCCATCTGGCACCTGAAATACGGATATATGTCCTGGTGATGGAAAAAATGTAACTGGATCCTCTGCATAGATTCGTACTTCAATTGCGTGACCATCTATTTGTAAATCAGATTGTTTAATTGATAGTTCTTCACCATTAGCTATAGCAATTTGGTGTTCAACAATATCCTGACCAGTTATTTCTTCTGTTACCGGATGCTCAACCTGAATTCTCGTATTCATTTCCAGAAAATAAAAGTTCTCCTCTTCATCTACTAAAAATTCAATTGTACCAGCATTGGTATATCCTAAGGACTTTGCAGCTTTTACGGCTGCTTCCCCCATTAATTGACGAGTTCTGTCAGATATAAACGATGAAGGAGCTTCTTCCAGTACTTTTTGATTCCTGCGCTGAATGGAACATTCTCTTTCAAATAAATGGATTGCATTTCCATGGTTATCTGCTAGAAGTTGTATTTCTATATGTCTGGCATTATCCAGTTTCTTCTCTAAGAACATTGCCCCATCACCAAAAAATGTTTGGGCACGTTTTGAGTTACTTTCAAATGCTTTCATAAGCTCTTCATCTGTTTGTACAACCTGCATGCCGATACCACCACCGCCTGCAGAAGCCTTTAGCATAATGGGATAGCCGATATCCTTTGCAATTTTTATAGCTTCTTCCGCAGATGCTATAGCACCATCAGTTCCTGGAACAACAGGAACACCGGCCTTTTTCATGGCATTTCTTGCTTCTATCTTACTGCCCATCTTTTCCATAACTTTACTAGTAGGTCCGATAAATTGAATTCCAGCATGTTGGGTTTTCTCTGCAAACTCTCCACTCTCACTCAGAAATCCATACCCTGGATGGATTGCATCAACATTAGTTTCTTTTGCGATTGAAATAATTTTATCGATGTTTAAGTAACTCTCATTAACACGTGGAGGTCCAAGTAAGAAACTCTCATCAGCCATCGATACAAAAGGTGCTTTTTGATCTGCTTCTGAGTAAACAGCTACTGTTTGTATATCCAGATTCTTACAAGACCTAATAATTCGAGCTGCTATCTCCCCGCGGTTTGCTATAAGTACTTTTTTTATCATAAGCTCCTCCTATTGCCCGATTTGTTCAACTGCATATTCTTTTAGTTTAAATTTTTGGATTTTACCGCTCGCAGTCATTGGATATTCATTTACAAATGCTATGTGCCTTGGTATTTTGTGCCTCGAAATATTGCCTTCGCAAAATGCTCTAATATCATCTTGAGTTGTATTTGCATCATCTTTTAAAATTACCCAAGCCATTACCTCTTCACCATACTTTTTATCTGGTATACCAACAACCTGAACATCAAGTACATCTGGATGCTGATAAAGAAATTCCTCAATTTCACGTGGATATATATTTTCTCCGCCACGGATAATCATATCTTTCATGCGGCCGGTAATTTCCAAATACCCATTTTCATCCATGACTGCAAGATCACCAGTGTGTAACCAGCCATCATGATCGATTGCATTGTTTGTTGCTTCCTCGTTGTTATAATAACCCTTCATCACATGATAGCCTCTCGTACATAGTTCACCGGGGACTCCTTGAACCTGTTCTTCATTTGTACCTGGAGCTATAATTTTCACCTCTACATTTGGATGAACCTTTCCGACAGTACTTGCTTTAAGTTCGGCAGGATCATCTGTTTTTGTTTGGGTGATCACAGGAGATGATTCAGTTTGTCCGTAAGCGATTGTGATTTCCTTCGCGCCCATCTTATTCATAACATCGTTCATTACTTCTATTGGGCAAGTTGAACCCGCCATAATACCCGTACGTAAATGAGAAAAATCGTACTTTGAAAAATTAGGATGATTCAATTCTGCAATAAACATAGTTGGCACTCCATGCAATCCGGTGCATTTTTCTTCTGAAACAGCTTTCATAACCTTTTCGGGTTCAAATTGCTCCAATATCACCATTGTTGTACCCTTGGATACAGCTGCCAGAACGCCTAACACACATCCGAAGCAATGGAAAAACGGAACTGGGATACATAGCCGATCTTTATTCGTTAGTTTCATGCAGTCAGCAATTTGATTTCCGTTATTAACGATATTGGAATGAGTAAGCATGACACCTTTTGGGAATCCAGTTGTACCTGATGTGTATTGCATATTGATAACATCGTGATGGTGTAAGGTCTTTTTTCGTTCATCAAGTTTTACGTCGGAAATTTTACTTCCATTTTCGATCATTTCATCCCACGTATAGGCATTGGAATAATTTTCATCGCTGATTATGACGACATTCTTTAAAAACGGAACATTCTTAGAATGTAACTCTCCCTTTTTTGCATCCTCAAACTCAGGACATACCTGCTTCAACACATCGACGTAAGATGTTCCTTTATATGATTCTGCTAAAATAAGTGTTGTTGACTCAGATTGTTTTAATAGATATTCAAGCTCTTTCGCCTGATAGCTTGTATTCACTGTAACGAGAACCGCACCCATTTTTCCTGTAGCAAATTGGCTGGTAAGCCATTCCGGTTTATTATCGGACCAAATAGCTACATTTTCTCCTTTTTCAATCCCCAACGACATTAAGCCTTTTGCAGCTTTATTGGCCATTTCATCAAATTCTTTATACGTTTTTCTTAAGTTTAGCTCCGGGTAGACAACTGCTTCCTGATCTGGATATAAATTCACTTGCTTTTCCAGTAACTCTCCAACTGTAAAGTTTAGTAAAGACATGAATTTTCTCCCCTCATCGGTATTTCTAGTATCCTAACTGTCTAGCAATTACCATACGTTGTATTTCAGATGTTCCTTCCCCGATTTCCAGTAATTTTGCATCACGCAAGTATCTTTCAACTTCATATTCGCGCATATAGCCATAGCCACCGTGAATTTGTATAGCCTGGTTAGCGTTTTTGAATGCTGTTTCGGTAGCATAAAGTTTTGCATATGCTGCTTCTTTAGAGAATGGTTTATTATTATCCTTCAGCCATGCGGCCTTGTGTACCATATTCCGAGCCAGTTCCGTTTCCATTGCCATGTCGGCAAGCTTGAATTGTATTGCCTGAAAACTGGATATTGATTTACCGAATTGTGTTCTTTCTTTGGCATACTCTAGTGCCTTATCTAAAGATGCTTGAGCTATGCCTAATCCTAGTGCAGCTATCGAAATTCGTCCACCATCTAAGGTGTGCAAAAACTGCTTAAACCCTTTATCGGGATCTCCCAGTAAATTTTTCTGTGGTACACGTACATTATCCAATACAATTTCAGCAGTATCCGAACCACGGACCCCCATTTTGTCATAATTACTGTTAATTGT
Organism: Virgibacillus sp. JSM 102003; assembly: GCF_041949995.1. Taxonomy (NCBI): domain Bacteria; kingdom Bacillati; phylum Bacillota; class Bacilli; order Caryophanales; family Bacillaceae; genus Virgibacillus; species Virgibacillus sp. JSM 102003. The sequence continues at coordinate 18,924 of NZ_JBHFQH010000013.1, read as the reverse complement.
TACACCTTCAGTATTCGTCGGTACAATTATTGCGCTAATAATATTTTTACCTCTGTCATCTTTACCAGTAACGGCTGTAACAGTTATTGTATTTGAATAATTAGCATTCGTAATAAAGCATTTCTCTCCATTAATTACAAAATCATCGCCATCTACAACCGCAGTAGTTTTTGTTCCACCGGCATCAGAACCAGCATTTGGTTCTGTTAACCCAAATGCTGCAAGTGTTTTTCCCTGGGCAATTGGTGTTAAATATTTCTCTTTTTGTTCCTCTGTTCCAAAATTATAAATAGGACTTGCACCCAGTGATACTGTTGCTGCATAGCTCAGTCCAGTACTGCCACATACCTTACCAATTTCTTCAACAGCTAATGCATAAGATAATGTATCCCCATCTGAACCTCCATACTCTTCAGGAAATGGAATTCCCATCAAACCAAGCTCTCCCATTTGTTTAAATATATCTTCCGGGAATTTTGCTTGTTTATCAATTTCGACTGCCCTAGGTCTTATTACATTATCAGCGAAATCCTGAACCATTTTTTTGATCATCGTTTGTTCTTTTGTTAATTCAAAATTCATGTCAAACCTCCTATTAATCTAACAACAAGACCGACTGGTTGGTCTGCCCACTTCAATAAAAAAAGAAAGCGGTTTCTTTCAATTGGTAAAAAAAGGCTTTTCTATTAATTGATCTAAGTAGTTACTTCCCGATAAAGAATCGATAGTTAGTACTGCATGTAAGATTAAATCAACGAAAATATCGCCAATCTCGTCAATCGATTTTGGGCCGGATTGTTTATACCACTTATATGCCCAATTCACCATCCCGAGTATCGCCATTCCGGTAATTTCTACAGGTAAATCCTTGCGAAATTCACCGCATTCCTTACCTTCCCTTATCGCTCTAATAATTATTTGCTTAAACTGATCACGTTTTTTCTTAATAAGTATTTCATATTCTGGTTTTAAGTAAATATTTTCCTGGTAGAAAACAGAGATGTGTGGTTTATAAAGATCGAATACTTTCACAAAATCCTTTATTATTGCTTGCAGCTTTTTCGTTGGTGATTTATACGTTTCATTCGCAATTGTAGCTTTTTCCAAAACATAAGTTATGAATGTATCGTGAATCACAAACAATAATTCATCTTTTGATGTAAAGTGATGATAGAAACCACCTTTAGAAGTACCTACGTTCTCCACAATTTGATTGACTGTAACACCATGATAGCCATGTCTTTCAAACATTAATAATGCTTCTTGGATTATTTTACTTCTTAAATCCGTTATAAACCCTCCTTCCACAATTTAAGTTTACCTTATCATATTTTTCTGAATATAGGAAGGGGGATTAGAATTATTTAGAAACAGAAGGTATTTTCAGCCAGGAAAGAACCCTATTAGGGAGACTAGAAAGAATAACTACCTTCTTACTTCATAAGTGTAACTAAAAGCTTTCGCCACTAAGGTTTAGCGATTTCCCGAGTTTTCTTAGGATTGTGTACCTTAATTTAGCCAACAGATCATAAAACCCATCCATTTCAGTGATTGACTCAGTATTATTAAAATTCCACGAAATTGTCGATATTTTGTTGCCACTTTTTCGTCCTCTGAATCGAATGTAGTTACACAAAGTATTATTTTTGAAAAAAATAATACAAACAACATAAAATATCGTATGACCATATGATAAAAATGTCTGCGCTTTCTGTTTTCTATTGATATATAAAGGATTTAACCGTTATTAGCAGTTAGGTCGCTTGAAAAAACCCCAATTGTTGTTGCTGTATAAAAGCAAAATAATATACCGAGGAAATACCTGGAACAACTTCAGGGACATGAAGGACTTTTTGTTATGAAAAACAAGCATCATGAAGTTTTAAGGAGACACCAGATTCCTTATTTGCTGGAACTATCCCTATTTCATTTGGATATACGTTAAATAAGTGCTCCTGTGTCCGCTAAACAGATGAAAAATGGCTTTTAGTTTATCAAAAGCTGTTAGAAGAACTAAAGCGCAAGTATCTGTTAAGCGCCGTATGGACTGTGCTCAGCGCTGCGGATGGGTCGACGTTGCCACAGGATGTGGTGGTTTTAGTCGAACATCCTTTATTTCATAATTGTAGACACGGGGAGGGAAGTCCACTAGGCGCTAGGCGATGGCCGGTGAGAACGCGACGTCCTGTACATCGGAGCTGGACGTCGCTGATTCTGATGTCCAATTAACCACAGCACTTAAATTTTATAAGTTCCTATAGAATGAAAAAGAGGCTTGTAGAAATACCAAGCCTCTTCTAATAAATTATTCGGTTGTTTCATCAAATGGTTTTCTGTAAAAAGCTTCCTTCCAGACTTCACTTACCTCACCTTCGTTATCGCTATCTATTACGAATGATCCGTTGCTGTAGCGATCACTAGTAGATAATTCTAATGGGTATATGCTATGTGTATTGCCATTAGTGGTTCTTATGCTTATCGTATCATTTTCATCGACCATAAATAGCCCTTTTACACGGTGAGGTTTACTTTTCAATTCACGTAGCATGATGAGTCCCCGTTTAGCACGGCTGGACTTTTCAAATTCCCGAAGCCTCATTCGCTTGCATGCACCACGTTGGGTTACGACCACAATCGATGGCTCTGATAGGTCATCAAATACTTGACCATTTACAACATATTCATCATCTTTTAGCTTCATTGCTTTAACACCTGCAGCACGCTGACCAACTACAGATATTTCAGACTCGTGATACCATAAACCATATCCTTTATTTGAAGCAACAAACACGTCAGAATTCCCATCTGTCTGAAACACATTTACTACTTCATCATCACCTTTAAGGTTTAAAGCAATAAGTGCTTTGGAGTACCGCTGTGCATTATATAGTGATAATTCACTTCGTTTAACCATACCATTTTTTGTGAAGAAAACAAGATAATTTTCATCGTTAAATTCGCGTACCGGTATACCCTGTATAATTCGTTCATCTTTGTCGATACTCACGATATTGGAGATATGCTGTCCAAGATCCTTCCACCTGATATCTGGTAAAGCATGTACAGGGATGTAAATATATTTACCTTTATTAGTGAATAAAAGTAAATTATCTGTAGTGTTTAACTCCGTTAAACCAACAAGGTAATCCTCATCCTTCATGGCAAAATCTTCTCCATTCGAAGCGCCATAGGAGCGGATGCTTGTCCGTTTAACATAACCATCCCTTGTAGTTGATACTAATACATCTTCACTTGCAACAGTAACTTCAATATTAAAAGTTAACTCTTCAATTTTTTCTTCAATTACTGTTTTCCTGCTATCAGCAAACGATTTCTTTAACTGTTTTAAGTCCTTCTTGATTGTTTGGAAGAGTTTCTTATCACTTGACAAAATTGACTCAAGTTCATCAATTGCTTTCCTTAATTCATCCGCTTCTTTTTCAAGAGACGTTATATCAGTATTTGTTAAACGATACAATTGCAGCATAACAATTGCTTCAGCTTGTGCCTCAGAGAAGTCATATGCTGATATAATGCGTTTTTTAGCATCTGATTTATCTTTTGATGCACGAATTGTTGCGATAAGTTTGTCTAGAATCGATATTGCTTTGATTAAGCCTTCAACGATATGTGAACGGTCATTTGCTTTTTTCAGATCAAAAATAGTTTGTCTAGTTACTACTTCTTTTTGATGTGCAATATAAGCGTCCAGAATCTGGGGCAGTGATAATAATTTAGGAGTTTTATCCTGTATTGCTACCATGTTGAAATGATAGGTTACCTGCAAATCTGTATTTTTATATAAATAATTCAACACACCTTGACTATTAGTACCTTTTTTCAATTCAATAACTACACGCAGTCCCGTTCGGTCTGTCTCATCACGTACTTCAGCAATACCTTCCACTTTTCGGTCAATTCGTAATTCATCCATCTTTTTAACCATATTAGCTTTATTAACCTCAAAAGGAATTTCGTCAATTACAATCTGCTGGCGGTTACCACGAACATCTTCTACCTTCGCTTTCCCCCGCACAATGACTTTACCTTTTCCTGTTTCGTATGCTTTTTTAATTCCATCAATACCTTGAATAATCCCGCCAGTCGGAAAATCAGGTCCTTTTATAACAGTCATTAAATCTTCTAAATCAGCAGACGGTTTATCTATTTTCATAATAACTGCATCAATGACCTCTGAAAGGTTATGTGGCGGGATATCTGTTGCATAACCTGAAGAAATACCTGTGGAGCCATTCACAAGTAAATTCGGAAACTTGGCTGGTAACACAACTGGTTCTGTAATTGTGTCATCAAAGTTTGGAATAAAATCAACTGTGTCTTTGCCTATATCCCGGAGAAGCTCTGAGGCAATACTGGAAAGCCTTGCCTCGGTATAACGCATGGCAGCAGGTGGGTCGCCATCGATACTACCGTTATTACCATGCATTTCAACTAAATCATTTCTAACTTTCCATTCCTGACTTAGGCGAACCATTGCTTCATAAACGGAAGAATCGCCATGTGGATGATAATTCCCGATAACGGTACCAACCGTTTTAGCTGCCTTACGAAAATTCTTATCATGCGTATTTTTCTCTTCATACATTGCATACAATATTCTGCGCTGAACAGGTTTTAATCCGTCACGCGCGTCTGGTAGTGCACGATCTTGAATTATATATTTACTATACCTTCCAAATCTATCACCAATTACTTCCTCGAGTGGAAGGTCTAAATATTTTTCAGGTTGTGACAAACCAATCCCCCCTTGTTAATCTCTTTCAAATTCTCTCTTATATCTTTTTTAAAATGATATTTACGTGTGAATTTTATCGTTCTCTAAAATACTAGCGTCTTCTGCCATACCAAATTGAACATTTCCTTCAATCCATTTTCTTCTTGGGTCAACTTTATCGCCCATTAAGGTAGTGACTCGTCTTTCTGCACGAGCTAAATCTTCAATCGTTACACGGATGAAAGTTCTGCTCTCTGGGTTCATCGTCGTTTCCCATAACTGGTCCGCATTCATTTCACCAAGACCTTTATATCTCTGAATAATATAGCCATTCTTAAATTCCTTTATCGCTTCTTTCATTTCATCGTCATCCCAAGCATATACAACTCTTTCCTTTTTGCCTTTACCTTTAGAAATTTTATAAAGTGGTGGTAGAGCAATATAAATCTTTCCTGCCTCAACCAGAGAACGCATATACCGATAGAAGAATGTTAATAGCAATACTTGAATATGAGCGCCATCTGTATCGGCGTCTGTCATAATAATAATCTTATCGTATTGAACATCCTCTAAATCGAAATCTCCTCCAACACCCGCACCGATGGTATGAATGATTGTGGAAATTTCTTCGTTTTTAAATACATCTTCTAATTTAGCCTTTTCTGTATTAATAACTTTACCACGTAATGGCAATACGGCTTGGAACTTGCGGTCCCGACCTTGTTTTGCAGAACCTCCAGCAGAATCACCCTCAACTAAATAGAGCTCATTCTGTTTTGGATTCCTGGATTGAGCAGGAGTAAGCTTCCCGCTTAACAATGTATCTTTACGCTTTTTCTTTTTACCAGATCTTGCATCTTCCCTGGCTTTTCTTGCGGCTTCACGTGCTTCCTTTGCTTTAACAGCCTTTCGAACTAACATGCTCGCAACGTCAGGGTTTTCTTCCAAAAAATAAGATAATTTTTCGGAGACGACTGAATCTACCGCTGAGCGTGCCTCTGTAGTTCCGAGTTTGCTTTTTGTCTGACCTTCAAATTGTAATTTTTCTTCTGGTATACGTACCGAAACAATAGCTGTAAATCCTTCACGAATGTCTGTACCTTCTAAGTTTTTATCTTTCTCCTTAAGGAGAGCATTTTTTCTGGCATAATCATTAAATATCCGTGTTATTCCAGTTCGTGCACCGGATTCATGTGTCCCACCATCTTGTGTTCGTACATGATTCACAAAAGATAGCATGCTTTCTGCAAATCCATCATTGAATTGGAATGCAAAATCAACCTCAAGCCCTTGTTGTTCCCCTTCAAACGATACAACGGGATGTAGTGTATCCTTTTCTTCATTCAAATAAGAAACAAAAGATTCAAGCCCGTCTGGAAACTGATATTCTTCTTTAACCTGGTATCGTTCATCTGATAACTCGATTTTCAATCCTTTTAATAAAAATGCAGCCTCACGTAAACGTTCAGTTAATGTTTCAAAATTGTAAACTGTTACTGAAAAAATACTTGGGTCCGGCTTAAAATGAATTATGGTACCTTTCTTTTTGGTTTTTCCTATTTTCTCAAGTGAACCGGATGGCTTTCCACCGTTTTCAAATCGCTGAATGTATTTATTCCCATCACGGAAAATGGTTACTTCCAGCCATTCAGAAAGCGCATTTACTACGGATGCCCCAACACCATGCAAGCCACCGCTTGTTTTGTAGCCACCTTGTCCAAATTTACCTCCAGCATGCAACACTGTGAAGATTACTTCTGGTGTTGGCTTACCTGTGCTATGGGTACCGGTTGGTATGCCTCTCCCGGTATCTTCGACGGATATGCTGTTATCCCTATGTACTGTCACTTTAATTACATCGCCATAACCTGCTAATGCTTCATCCACAGCATTATCAACTATCTCAAAAACCAAATGATGTAATCCCCGTTGATCTGTACTGCCTATATACATTCCAGGTCTTTTCCTTACAGCCTCAAGTCCTTCTAATACTTGAATTGAATCATCTGTGTATTGTAATGATTGCTTTACCATTCAGCTGCAGACTCCTCTCCGAACTTTATAATTTGTTTTTTATAATATTTTTATATTAGAACAAGCGTTTGTAAATGTAAAATAATTCTTCAATAGTATATTAACCATACTAACCTAAGGCACGTTAATAAGTATACTATAATTTAAGTAGAGCGCAAAAAAAGAATGACCAATCAAGGCCATTCTCAAAACAATTTTCTTAAACGAGAATGGAATGTGCTACCTTTATGCACATATCCATTATAACCATAAAGTCACGTTCTTTTAAATAATCATATGCTTCCTGGTTTATGAGACCTTGCTGGGCCCAGAACACTTTACAGTCTGTTTTTGCAGCTTCTTCTGCAATTGCTGGTAAAAATTCTGATCGCCTGAACACATTAATAATATCAATCGGCTCTTTTACATCAGTTAGCGAATTATAAGCTTTCTCCCCGAGTACATTATCTATTGTAGGGTTAACCGGAATAATTTTATAACCTTTATCCTGCATTATTTTTGAAATTTGATAAGATGTCCTGGCAGGTTTATCGGAGAGACCCACAACTGCTATATTTCTTGAAGAGTCTAAGACATCTTTAATTGAATCATTAGATGGGTTTTCCCACTTCATTCATTGTACCTCCCTTATTTTTCAATCAGACCTTGCTCCACTAAATATTCACGAGCAACCGTTTCTGGCGGTCTATCTTCATAATCAACTTGGTAATTCATTTGACGCATTTGGTTATCTGTTATTTTACCCCCGAGTTTATTTAATATTTTTTCTAACTCCGGATATTTCTCAAGTGTGTCTTGGCGCATCAAAGGTGCACCTTGATAAGGCGGAAACAAGTTCTTGGGATCGTTCAGGGTTACTAAGTTTTGTTCTATCATATAACTGCTTGTTGCATATGCGTCAATAACATCTACTTCTCCATTCGCTAATGCATCCTGGCGAATTCCTGGTTCCATTGTTTTCACATTTGCAATATCCAGGTTATAAACCTCTTGCATTCCAACATATCCGTCATATCGGTCTTTAAATTCCAGTGTGAAGCCAGCAGTAATATCATTTTCTATTTTGTTCAAGTCACCTATTGATTTCAGGTTATGCTTATTGGCCATCTCTTCTGTCGTTGCAACAGCATATGTGTTGTTAAACTTCATAGGTTCCAGCATAACCATACCGAACTCCTCCATCATTCCTTGTCTTGCTTGCTCATATACTTCCTGTTTGTTATTACTGTTCGCTTTTTGTTCTAGGTGAGTTACGATAGCAGTTCCAGTAAATTCAGGATATATATCTATGCTGCCATTTTTCAATGCACTAAATACAAATGAGGTTTTACCTAATCCTGGCTTAAGATTAACATTTAAATTCGTTTCTTCTTCAATTAGAAGTTTGTACATGTTTATTAGGATCGCTGGCTCAGAACCAAGTTTCCCTCCAATAGTCAAGTCTGCTTTCTTTGCAGAAGTAAAGAAAAGTGGTGAGGAAACCACTAATACAGCTATAATTAACATGGCAATAAAAGATTTAAAACCTGTACGTCTGGAGACACGTTCAAAGCCTCGTAATATAATGTCAAGTACAATTGCCAATAAGGCAGCTGGAATTGCACCTAACAGAATGAGGTTTAAATCTGCTCCACGATCAATCCCCAGCAGGATAAGTTCACCTAACCCACCGGCCCCGATTAAAGCAGCAATTGTTGTTGTCCCAACAATCAGTACCATGGATGTACGGACTCCTGCCATGATAACTGGCATCGCAATTGGCAGTTCTACTTTTGTTAATCGTTTCAATGAGTTCATACCCATACCAGTTGCAGCCTCTTTTAGAGCAGGGTTTACTTCTTTAATACCCGTATATGTGTTTCGTAAAATGGGCAGTAAACCATATGCTGTTAAGGCAATAATAGCAGGGGTTGTTCCAATACCAAAGAATGGAATGAGAAATGCCAGAACAGCTAAACTTGGTATCGTCTGCATAACAGCAGATATACCAATTATTGGTTCTTCCACGCGTTGATACCTAGTCAGAACTAGCCCTAATGGAACGGCAATAACGATGGCAATGACTAATGACATTAATGAGATTTGTAAGTGTTCCCAAATTGTCTCTAGTAATATATCCTGTCTTCTTTGAAAAACGGAAATAAATTCCTCCATTAGTGAATCACCCCGTTTTCCATTTTAGTTTTGCTTTTTAGAAATGAAACAATATCCTTATAGCTAAGTGTAGCAACTAGCTTTCCTTGTTTTAATACCGGAAAAACATGTTGCTCGCTATCTTCTAAAGTCTCTGCTGCTTTATAAAGTGGCATATCGTTATCCAGATATTGAACAGATTGTTCTTGACCATCCTTCACAGCCCCAACAAACATATCATGCTCATCCTTTATCATATACAATCCATGGTTGAGAAAGCTTCCATTATTAAATTCTGTTTTTGATATAACAAATGATTGGGATTGATCTGCTATAACATCAATCGCAGTTTGCCATGGGGACTTTCTTTTCCCGATAAAGTCTTTTACATATTGATTTGCTGGTCTTAAAATAAGTTGCTGAGGCGTGTCTACCTGAACAATCCCGCCATCTTTCATAAGACAAACTTTATCACCAAGAGCCATGGCCTCATCAATATCATGCGTGACAAAAACAATTGTCTTTTTTATTTCTTTTTGCAGTTTTCTGATATCGCTTTGTAATTGTTCGCGACTGATTGGATCAAGCGCACTGAAGGGCTCATCCATTAGAATTATATCCGGATCAGCAGCTAGTGCACGGATAACACCAATTCGCTGTTGTTCACCTCCGGAAAGTTCACTAGGCATTCTTCTCTGGTATGTGGACGGATCAAGTCCAACCATATTAAGCAAATTTTTGTTTCTTTCCTGAATATTTTTGCGTTTCCACTTTTTCATTTCCGGAACTAGGGCTATATTTTCCTCAATAGTCAAATGTGGAAATAAGGCAATTTCCTGAAGTACATATCCTATATTCCATCGTAGCTCATGAATTTTGTAAGTATTAATATTCTGACCATTTATGTATATATTTCCCACTGTCGGTTCAATAAGTCGATTAATCATCTTCATAGTTGTCGTCTTTCCACACCCACTTGGCCCTATTAATGTAACAAGCTCACCTTCATTTACTTTCAATGAGAAGTCTTTGATAGCTTCGGTACCATCTGGATATACTTTTTTTACATTCTTAAATTCAATCATATACCTCTTCCTTTATATTTTAATTCTTAATAATATAACAATAACTTATACCCCATACCAGTAAATTGCAAACATGAAATGGAATATTTTTAAAACAATAAAGGTTCTTTGATTAACTGCTTCATGGTAAAATAAGAGATAGCTTAATTTATTTTTACTGGAAGGAAGGAAACAGTGTGGAATATTTAGTATTTGCAATTATTGCTTATTTATTGGGATCCATCCCATCAGGACTTATTGTTGGGAAACTTGGCTACAAAATTGATATTCGAGAACACGGTAGTGGTAACCTTGGTGCAACAAATACATTTCGCATTCTAGGGATAAAGGCTGGTATCATTGTGACGATATCAGATATTCTAAAAGGAACAGTTGCGACACTTGTCCCGTTATTTTTTGATGCTGAGGTGTACCGGCTGGCAATTGGATTATTCGCTGTTTTAGGACATACTTATCCCTTATTTGCTAAATTAAAGGGGGGAAAAGCAGTTGCAACATCCGGGGGGATATTACTTGGTATCAGCCCCATTTTATTCACGATTATAGTCATATCTTTTATCGTAACATTATACGTTTCAAAGTACGTGTCCTTATCTTCAATGATTACAGGCATTGTCGCAGTTATTATCTCCATTATTCTGCAAGATATAGGTCTTATTATTGTTACTGCTGGTTTAGCTGCTTTTGTATTTTACCGTCATAGTGAAAATATTAAACGAATTAAGAATAAAACAGAACCAAAGATAAAATGGATGTAGACTATCTATTAAGCCAATAAATTGAATATTAATTTTTGCTTAAGTATACTATGGTTATGTAAGTTTAGAAAGGGGTCACCGATATGGATAAAATAAAACCATTCCCAAAAAAGCAGTTACCGGACAAAGATCAACGACATAAACTATTTGGTTCTGTACAGCCCGGCCCAAGAACGAAGCCTAGTGAAAAAAGAGAGATGGCTGATCTGCAGAATACAAAAAAAGATTTCTTATTTGACCTCGATGAAGTAGGTATTAAAAACGTAAAACATCCTATAACCGTAACAAGTACTTTAGAACCAAATGTACAATCAACAATTGGAACATTTAAATTTTCTTCCAGTATAGATAAAGCAAGTAAAGGTACTAATATGAGCAGATTCACAGAACAGCTTCAATCATACTATCAAAAGGGACTTACAATTGACCTTCTAACACTTAAAACATTCACAAAAGATTTGGCAGGTCGTTTAAACCAATCGGATGCAGAAGTTGAGGTCAGCTTCCCTTGGTTTTATGAAAGAAGAGGACCTCACTCGAATCTCCCAGGTATGAATCATGCTGATATTACGATCAATGTGAAATATGATAATGTTAAAGGATATACTATACAAGCTTCACTGTCATCACTTATTACAACACTCTGTCCTTGCTCTAAAGAAATAAGTGAGTATAGCGCCCACAATCAGCGTGGTCTTGTAAAGATGACTGTTTCACTAGCTGATGATTTTGACGAAAGTTTATTAGATTGGAAAGAATCATTGCTGGAAGCAGCGGAAAGTAATGCGAGCGCAAGGTTACATCCAGTATTAAAACGACCTGATGAAAAAATGGTCACTGAGCAGGCTTACGAGAATCCACGATTTGTAGAAGATATGGTGCGTTTGGTTGCAGCTGATATATATGAAATGCCTTTTGTCACTAAATTCAGTGTACAATGCCGTAATGAGGAATCCATCCACATGCACGATGCCATTGCATCTGTGACATATGATAAGTTCCAAGACGAATTGAATGAAGGCTAAGCTATGAAATATATCTTTATCGGACTAATAAAATTTTATCAAAAAGCCATTAGCCCATTTAAGCCTCCTACATGTCGTTTTCTTCCAACATGTTCTGAGTATGGGTTATTAGCTTTTAAACGATTTGGCTTTTTTAAAGGTGGCTTTTTAACTATTAAGCGCATTAGTAAATGCCATCCTTTTCATCCAGGCGGGATTGATGGTGTACCCGAGAAAAAAAGTAAGTAATCCTTACACTTCAAGGGGGTTGACTGGATTGAATCTACAAATAACCAAAGAAGCTGCAAAGTGGTATAAGAAGGAATTCGAAATTGACCATCGAAGCCTATTACGATTCTATGTTCGATATGGATTTGGTGGGGTTATACCAGGATTCTCGTTGGGTGTTAGCTATGATACCCCGAAAGATGTGCACGCTTCATGTAACGCAGAGGGTATAACTTTTTTTATAGAAAGTAAAGATGCCTGGTATTTCGATGATAAAGATATAAAAATACAATTAGATGAACAATCGCAGGAACCTGAGTTCATATATTTTTAAGAGGCGTTAGCTAACGCCTCTTAATTTATGTTATAAATTAAATTTCCTCAAATGACTCCATTGTTGTTCACTCATTAATATCGATTTTTGTTTCTCTCCGAATAAGTCGAAGTGTGGATAATTGTCGTCCATATGAATCCAATTCGGTTGAAGATCGTATGTCTCGCCCCAGGCAATTAATTTCTCTACATCATTGCAGCCAACTTTTGTGACAGTATAGCATCCTGGAAATCGTTCATCCATCCAGTAATGTGTCAAAAACGCTATACGCCCACTACTAACTTCTGATTTCCAGTGTGTTAACTCTTTCCTTAGTAAACCAAATGCCATTAGGATTCCCCATTTATTTGCTTCATATATGCTTGATGCCAATCAGGAAATGCTTTTCTTAAGGATAAGGGGCGAAATGTGTCCTTATGCACAATTACATGTTTAGTTGTCCCGCTAACAGCAATATCATTATTCTTATTTATAATATTATAGGCATAAACTGTACGAATTCCATCATATGTTTCAACCCATGTTTCTACAGTTGTATCCTCACCATAACGAATTGGTTTCTTGAATGAAATTTGCACATCAACTACAGGAGACACAATACCATATTTTTCCATATCTGTATATGTAAAACCCAAATTTTCTATAAATTTTGTACGGCCAATTTCAAACCATACTAAGTAATTCGCATGATAGACAACCCCCATTTGGTCAGTTTCCTGATATCTTACTTCTATTGGTGTACGTACCTTATTCAACAACTATTCACCCTTTCATTACTATTACACTACACATTTTATCACAAAAAGTTATTGAAATAAGATACTAAGCACTTATGCTGTTACACTGCTATTGCCAGAGAAAACCTCAAACCAGAAAATCTGGTTTGAGGTTTGAGGTTTGATTTGTTATGATTTTGATTCGTCACTGATTTCTTGTCGCATTCCTTCAACCGCTTGTTCTCGTCTCTCATTTTTTGCTTTAATATTTTCTTTTTCTTTACCAGATGAGAATTCCATTGTTTCATCGGCCTCTTCCATATTTTCAAGCGTATCCTGTACCATGTGCTGAAGTTTCTCTACGTTATCACTGCGGTCATCAGGTTTCGGTTTGTTGTTATATTTATCAGTCATTCAACTACTCCTTTTTGAAATTTATATTCCACCTTCCAAGGTGATCTATCCTTAATTTTTACCTTAAACCTGATATTATACAAAAATAAAAGCCTGTCCTATTTAAAGGACAAGGCAATTATTTATTAACGAGTTCAGTAATAGAGCAAAATACTATTTATACGCTTAACTTTATTAAGGAGCCGAATCCAATCAAGAATTTAAAGGAAAGGATCCGCCAAATCAGTAAACCGAATCCTCGTTCCGTTAAAAAATTGAATTTCAACATTAAACAATAGCGGCTAAATGTATTCTGATTTATATATGATTAATACTTTTCTCTCCCAAAACTGAAACCGTTACATTATTGCTCAGTTTTCTTTTTATTTAACAACCGGTGTTTCATTTCAAAACCTTGCTCAATTTCTTCTAAACGAGTCCGGTCTTCTAAAATCTGTCTTCTGTTTTCTTTTACCAGCTCATCAAAAGAGATTCTTTTCTTTAATGAAATAGTAATCCACTCCTTTTTATGAGTAGTATTACCAATTCTTAGTAAATATATAATTTATTTTAACTTATCTAACATTTTAGTCATATACTCATATGTCATCGGGCCAGCTTTATGTGGATGTTGAATTTTGCCATCTGTTCCAATAAAATAAGTAGTCGGAATAATCGACACATTATATTTTTTACGAGCATCTAAGTCCTTATCGAGTGGTACTGTGTAGGTATAGTTATGTTTGTTAATATAATCTCTCGCTGCCTTAACCCCAACTTCATTACCTGTAAGATTTACAGCTATAACTTCCACTTCATCTTTATGATCTTCATAAAACTTTTGCATTTCAGGCATTTCTTTCTTACAAGGATTACACCATGATGCCCAAAAGTTTAAAATAACTTTCTTCCCACGTAAATCAGATAATTTAAAAATGTCTCCTGACAGTGTCTGAAGTTCGAAATCAGGAGCCATTTTTCCGGGTTTAATCCCCGTCTGCCCGGGAGCCACTATACCAGCTCCTTCAGCATTGCTCTCAGTTGTACCTGATCCACTTGTTTCATTCGTATTATTATCAACTAAGCCAACTATAACAATGACACTGAGTGTTACTAATACCACTATACCAAGTAACTGTTTTATCATTATGAATCCCCTACCTATATCATCCAATATTCATATGGTATTGCTATTTCATATATATGTAAAGCATATTGGATTATTGTTCATAAATAATTCATATTAATTGCGCTTATACAGTTGGACAGTAAAAAGCCAATGCATCGATAATAACGATACATTGGCTTTAAAGATAAGATTACTTAAGTTTGTTGCGTAGAACCATTTGTAGAATACCACCATGACGGTAGTAATCAATTTCAACATCACTGTCAAAACGAGCTATTACATTAAATTCAGTAGTTTTACCGTCATCAGCAACTGCTTTTACCTTAACAAGGTCATGTGGTTTCACATTCTCATCAATTTCCACATTAAATGTTTCTTTACCAGTCAGGCCAAGCTTTTCGGCGCTTTCGCCATTTTCAAACTGTAGTGGCAGTACCCCCATCATTACAAGGTTTGAACGGTGAATTCGCTCGAAACTTTCAGCAATAACTGTTTTTATACCCAGTAAATCTGTTCCTTTTGCAGCCCAGTCGCGTGAAGAGCCCATACCGTAATCTTTGCCGCCGATTACCAGTAAATCTGTACCGTTTTCCTGATATTTCATGGCTGCATCGTAAATCGGCATAATTTCTTCGGTTGGCCAATAGGTTGTGTAACCACCTTCAGTTCCTTGTGCCAATAAGTTACGAATACGAATATTAGCAAATGTGCCACGCATCATAACTTCATGATTACCACGGCGTGAACCATAGGAATTGAAGTTTCTTGGCGATACATTCTTCTCTTGCAAATACTTTCCTGCTGGCATATCTTTTGCAATAGCACCAGCTGGTGAAATGTGGTCAGTAGTAACAGAGTCGCCAAACTTACCAATTGCACGTAGTTTATTTAATGGCTTCACTGTTCCTTTTTCTTTAGATAGTCCTTCAAAGAATGGTGGATTCTGAATGTATGTTGAGTCACTATCCCATTCGAATAAAGGTTCATCTGTTGTTTGAATTTCATTCCATTTTTCATTTGAATTAAATACGTTTTCATATTCTTTACGGAAAATTTCAGGTTTAACAACACTTTCTACTGTGTCTTTGATTTCATCCATTGACGGCCATATATCAGCTAAGTAAATTGGCTCGCCGTCTGCATCTGTTCCAAGTGCCTCTTTTGTAAGATCAACATCAACAGTTCCTGCAAGTGCATATGCAACAACTAATGGAGGTGATGCTAAATAGTTTGCTTTTACAAGTGGATGGATACGGCCTTCAAAGTTTCTGTTACCTGATAGTACTGAAGAGACAGTCAAATCACTTTTCGAGATAGCTTCCTCAATTTCAGGACGAAGTGGTCCAGAGTTACCAATACAAGTTGTACAGCCATAACCTACTAAGTTAAATCCTAGATTATCAAGATATTCATTTAATCCTGAGTCCTCTAAGTAACGTGTAACAACTTTAGAGCCAGGAGCAAGTGATGTCTTCACATATTCCGGTACAGCTAGACCTTTTTCCACAGCCTTTTTCGCCAATAAGCCTGCACCTAACATTACATATGGATTGGAGGTGTTTGTACATGATGTAATTGCAGCAATAGCAAGTGCACCCGTTTCCATCACAGACTCTTTCCCATTAGGATGTTTTACAATTGCCTCTTTATCAAATTCTGATTTATCCATACCAAAACCTTGGTTGCCTTCTGGAGCTGTAATTGCTTTATTAAACTCTTTTTTCATATTTGATAAAGAAATTAAATCCTGGGGACGTTTTGGCCCTGAAAGATTTGGTTCCAGCTCAGATAAATTGATTTCCACTAGTTCTGAATACTCAGGGTCCTCTTGGTCTGCTGAGTACCAAAGATTATTTTCTTTGCTGTACTTTTCAACTAAGTCGATTTGTTCTTCACTTCGACCTGTTAATCGCATATAACTTAATGATTCTTCATCTACTGGGAAGAAACCACATGTTGCACCATATTCAGGCGCCATGTTTGAAATTGTTGCACGATCTGCAAGTGGCATATCTTTTAGTCCAGGTCCAAAATACTCTACAAATTTCCCAACAACTTTCTTCTCACGCAGAACCTGCGTAACCTTTAATGCTAAGTCAGTAGCAGTTGTTCCTTGTGGAAAGCTTCCAGTAAATTTAACACCTATTACTTCTGGAGCTGGAAAATAAGATGGCTGTCCAAGCATACCTGCTTCTGCTTCAATACCACCTACACCCCAGCCAAGAACTCCTAGCCCATTAATCATGGTTGTATGAGAGTCTGTGCCGAACAATGTATCTGGAAATGCTTCATAAGTACCATCTTCGTTTTCTAGTCCATGAACAACATTTGCAATGTATTCTAGGTTTACTTGGTGTACGATACCTGTTGCTGGTGGAACAGCACGATAATTTTCAAATGCCTTTTGTGCCCAATGTAAAAATTCATAACGTTCACCATTACGTTCAAATTCAAGATCCATATTTGCTTTAAGTGCATTTGGTGTTCCATATTGGTCAACTTGTACAGAGTGATCAATAACTAAATCAACTGGTACCTCTGGGTTAATTTTATTTGGTTCGCCACCCATATCAACCATAGCCTTACGTAGTGAAGCAAGGTCAACAACCGCAGGAACACCAGTGAAGTCCTGCAGGATTACTCGTGATGGCTTGAAAGGAACGTCTACATCCTCTCCGTCTTTTGTTCCCCATTTTGATAGTCCTTCAATGTGATCATCTTTAATTACATGACCATCTCTTTGGCGAATAAGTGATTCAAGAAGAACCCGTATCGAAAATGGCAGGCGTGATACCTTCCCGAAGCCAGCATCTTCTAGTGCTTTTAATTGATAGTAATTATACGTTTTACCATTCAAATCAAACTGCTTTTTCGCATCAATTTGCATATAAGATATACCCCTTTCTGTCATCCTTAATTGTCGTATCCTTCAAGGGATTTTGACAAAAATATTATTCTACTAATATATCTTATATGAAATTATTATATAAAACAAATGATTATTGCCTCATGCCATATATTAATAAATTATTAGAAGTGATAATAATTACTTATACAATAATAAAATTAATCGGAATAATAATTATAATTTCAATTTAATATTCTTTACTTTGTTTCGGTAAAATAATTCTAAAAGTACTTCCTTTATTCTCATTTTGCAGTATCTCGAGTCTTCCATCATGCCTTTCAAGAATTTGTGTTGTAATCATTAACCCAAGTCCTGTCCCGGATTGTTTCGTGGTAAAAAAAGGTTCTCTTAATTTATGTATAATTTCTTCAGGTATTCCCGGTCCTTCGTCAACTATATCCAACAAAATACTATCTTCACCTGTTAGGACATTTAATTGAATATCACCTGGTTCTTCCATCGCTTCTATAGCATTTTTAACGATATTTATGAGTACTTGTTTTATTTGGGAACGGTCGCAATAAACAGATTGACCATCCGTCTGATCAAAGAGAATTTCGATATTCTTGAGTTTGGCTTGGGGTCTTAATAGTGTTACAACATCTTCAGCCATTTCCTGTACAATTTCCATTTTCTTGTTGTCTGTTAGAGGTTTGGAGATGAAAAGTAGCTCTGAGGTGATAGTTTCCATTTTCTCAATTTCATCAATCATGATTTTGTAATATTCTTCTTTTCTGTTCACACCTGCCTGAAGCAGCTGCAGAAACCCTTTCAATGATGTTAGCGGATTTCGAACCTCGTGGGCAATACCGGCAGCAAGTTGCCCGGCTACTGACATCTTTTCAGACCGGATCATCAATTCTTCTGCTTCTTTCTTGTCAGAAATATCTTTTACTGCTGCAGCATAATATACATCATTAGAATCTTTTATCTGTGAGACTAAGTTTTCAGTCCATATATTCTTCCCATGAATGTTCTGAATCATTATGTTGAAAATTTGTGATGACTCTTGGTCAGTGTCGAAATGTTTTTTTATGTATGCCACATCTTCCTTAGAAACCTTTTCAAACCATTGTGTACCAAGCAGATCTGTTACCTGATAACCTAGTAGTCGTTCAACTGATTTAGATATGTAGACAATTCTACCGTTTTTATCCCATATAGCAATAAATCCATTTGTATTTTTGTCTATCCATTGAAGAATGGAAGGCGGTAATGCTGCAATATTATTAAAAAAATCTTTCGGATTAGGATTAGAATTAGTAGTGGTAATTTGTTCTTTTTTGATGTTGTTGTTTTCTGTTTGTTGGTTACTATCTTTATTTTCCAAGGCATTCCCTCCTCGTATAATAAGTTTTGAATCACAGTTGATGTCAATTTCCAGTAAGGTTTTGTTCCTTGACAAATGAATCCTTAGTTTTGTATTCCGGGCTAGCCCGGAATACAAATTTCGGGACTTGGATGCTT